>NZ_QAJB01000037.1:0-10153 GCF_003061325.1 Microbacterium sp. HMWF026 | reverse complement strand
CGTCGACAGCGTGGTCATGGCGGTCGGCCACGACGCGTGCCGCAGCGCCTGCGCGGTGTGGAAGCCCGCGACGTCGAGCGAGAACTCGCCCGGATCGCCGCCCACCTCGGTGAGCGAGCCCAGACGCGTGTAGCGGTAGAACGCGGTGTCCTCGACGCCCTTCGCCATCACGGGACCGGTCGTCTGCTGGAACCGCCAGGCGACCTCGAGGCTCGTGTCGGCGAGCACCGGGACGAGCTTCTCGATGACGTCGCCCAGTTCGGGGCGGCGCACCTCGGCCTCGCCCGCGGCGGCATCGAGGTGCGCGCGGCCGGCCGGCAGATAGGAGCGGTAGACGGGGAAGCAGGCGAGGATCTCGGCGAGCGCGTCCTGCAGGACGTCGGCCTCGAACTCCTCGCGAAGCGATGCGGGAAGCCCCCGCACGATGCGGCGGATCTCCGACACCTGGATCGAGTCGGCGATCTTGCGCTTGGTGTCGTGGATGAGGTCGTGCCAGCCGGTCAGCGGCGCGAGGTCGCTGTCGACGCGCAGGCGCGCATCGAGGGCGTCCAACGCCGCCTCTCCGGCGGGATCGGTCAGCACGCGGTCGATCTCGGCGAGGGCGTCGTAGCCGGTGGTGCCGGCGGTCTTCCACCACGAGGGCAGGGCTTCGCCGTGCTCGAGGATCTTCTCGCCGAGCACGTAGCCGACCTCGCCCTCGCCGGCGTCCTCGAGGGCGACGGCGAGCCGGTCGAGGTAGCCGCCCGGGTCGACGAGGCCGTCCGGGTGGTCCACGCGCAGTCCGTCCGCGAGCCCCTCGCGCACCCAGCGGAGGATCTCGGCGTGCGTGGCGTCGAACACCTCGGGCAGCTCGACGCGCACGCCCGCGAGGGTCGTCACCGCGAAGAACCGCCGGTAGTTGAGGTCGGCCGCCTCGTCCTGCCAGAACCGCAGCTCGAAGTTCTGCGCGGCGAGCAGCTGCTCGATCGCGGACCGCGAGCCCGAGGCCGCGGCATCCGTCCCCGTCCCCGGCGCGACCGGGAAGGCGTGCTCGTAGTAGCGGATCAGACCGTCGGGCGCATCGCCCGCGGGCGTCGGGTCGTACGAGATCTCGCCGATCTCGTCGGCCAGGTCGGCGCCCAGGATCGGCACGCGCACCTTGCCGTCGCCGAAGTCCCAGTCGATGTCGAACGAGTCCGCGTGGGCCGACGCGCGGCCCTGACGCAGGACGTCCCACCACCACGCGTTGCTGCGCGGCTCCGAGACGCCCATGTGGTTGGGGACGATGTCGATGAGGATGCCGAGCTCGTCGGCGCGCGCGGCGCGCACGAACCGGTCGAGCCCGTCGGCTCCTCCCCGCGCGGGGTCGACCCGGGTGACGTCGACGACGTCGTACCCGTGGTCGGACCCGGGCGTGGCCTCCAGCAGCGGCGAGAGGTACGCCCACGACACCCCGAGGTCACGGAGATAACCCGTGACCTCGGCGGCGTCGTCGAGGGTGAAGCTGTCGCGGATCTGCAGGCGGTAGGTCGAGAGCGGATGCCGCATGTCGCTCAGAGCTCCGGCTTGGGCGCCTGCCCGGGCAGGTCGTCGGTGCCGACGGTCTGGATCTGCGCCGTGAGCGAGGCGGCGACCGAGTGGTCGACCTCGGGCTCGGGCAAGTGGTGCTCGCGCAGCACCATGAGGGACTTCGGCTCGAGCGGGAGCGTCTCGCCCGGGTTGAGCGGCTCGGTGTTCGCGCGCTCTCCGGCGGTGTCGACGTACGCGTCCCACTTGGGGGCGTATTCGAAGTCGGGGAGGCGGAAGTCGACCTTGTCGTCACCGGCGTTGAACAGCACGAGGAAGTGGTCGTCGCTGATCGACTCGCCGCGGCGGTCGCGCTCGCGGATGCCCTGGCCGTTGAGGAAGACCCCCACCGCCAGGCCGAAGCCGTTGTCCCAGTCCTCGGGCTGCATGAGCGAGCCGTCGGGCCGCGTCCACACCACGTCGGGGATCGGCGCGCCCTCCTCCATCTTGACCGGGCGTCCGTCGAAGAACCGGCTGCGGCGGAAGGTGGGGTGCTGCTTGCGCAGACGAGCGAGGGCCGCGGTGAACTCGATCAGGGGGGTGTCGATGCTCGACCAGTCCACCCACGTGATCTCGTTGTCCTGGGCGTAGCCGTTGTTGTTGCCGCCCTGGGTGCGACCGAGTTCGTCGCCGTGCAGCAGCATCGGCACGCCCTGGCTCAGCAGCAGCGTCGCGATGAAGTTGCGCTGCTGCTGCGCACGGCGCTTGAGCACCTCGGGGTCGTCGGTGGGACCTTCGACGCCCATGTTGCTGGAGCGGTTGTGCGATTCGCCGTCGTTGTTGTCCTCGCCGTTGGCGTCGTTGTGCTTCTCGTTGTACGACACGAGGTCGCGCAGCGTGAAGCCGTCGTGGGCGGTGACGAAGTTGATGGATGCCACGGGGAAGCGGCCGGAGTGCTCGTACAGGTCGGCCGAGCCGGTCAGGCGCGAGGCGAACTCCGCGAGGGCCTGGGGCTCGCCGCGCCAGAAGTCGCGGACGGTGTCGCGGTACTTGCCGTTCCACTCGGTCCACTGGGGCGGGAAGTTGCCGACCTGGTATCCGCCGGGGCCGACGTCCCAGGGCTCGGCGATCAGCTTGACCTGCGAGACGATCGGGTCCTGCTGCACGAGTTCGAAGAACGCCGCGAGACGGTCGACCTCGTAGAACTCGCGCGCGAGGGTCGAGGCGAGGTCGAAGCGGAAGCCGTCGACGTGCATCTCGAGCACCCAGTAGCGCAGCGAGTCCATGATCAGCTGCAGCGTGTGGGGGTTGCCCACGTTCATGCTGTTGCCGGTGCCGGTGTAGTCGGTGTAGTAGCGCTTGTCGTCGTCCTCGAGGCGGTAGTACGCCTCGTTGTCGATGCCGCGCATCGACAGGGTGGGGCCCATGTGGTTGCCCTCGGCGGTGTGGTTGTAGACCACGTCGAGGATGACCTCGATGCCGGCGGCGTGCAGCGCCTTGACCATGGCCTTGAACTCCTGCACCTGCTGACCGTGGTCACCGGTCGAGGAGTAGGTGTTCTGCGGC
This sequence comes from Microbacterium sp. HMWF026, assembly GCF_003061325.1. Taxonomy (NCBI): domain Bacteria; kingdom Bacillati; phylum Actinomycetota; class Actinomycetes; order Micrococcales; family Microbacteriaceae; genus Microbacterium; species Microbacterium sp. HMWF026. Next base: position 7,102 of record NZ_QAJB01000037.1, on the reverse strand, counting down.
GCGAGGAAGGCGATGGTGTTGTAGCCCCAGTAGTTCGACAGGCCCTTCTCTTCGAGGGTCGAGTCGTTCACGAACTGGTGCACCGGCATGAGCTCGATGGCGGTGATCCCGAGCTTCTTGAGGTGCTCGATGACCGCGGGGTGGGCGATGCCGGCGTAGGTGCCGCGCAGCTCCTCGGGGACGTCGGGGTGCAGCTGCGTCAGACCGCGCACGTGCGCCTCGTAGATGAAGCTCTCGGCATACGGGATCTTCGGCTGACGGTCGCCCGACCAGTCGAAGAACGGGTTGATGACCACGCCCTTCATCATGTGCGGGGCGGAATCCTCGTCGTTGAACGAGTCGGGGTCGCCGAACTCGTAGCTGAAGACCGGCTGGCCCCAATCGATCTGGCCCTCGACGGCCTTCGCGTAGGGGTCGAGCAGGAGCTTGGCGGGGTTGAAGCGCTTGCCGTTGGCGGGGTCGTACTCCCCGTGCACGCGATAGCCGTACCGCTGTCCGGGCTGGACGTTGGGAAGGTACGCGTGCCAGACGAAGGCGTCGACGTCGATGAGCTCGAAGCACGTCTCCGTTCCGTCCTCATCGAAGAGGCAGAGTTCTACCTTTTCCGCTCCTTCACTGAACAGGGCGAAGTTCGTCCCGTTACCGTCGTAAGTGGCCCCGAGGGGATAACTGGATCCTGGCCATACCTGCTGCACGTCGCTCACGATAGACCAGCGTCGTTTCCCGCGAAGGTCGCGGTCACGGCTGTTGACACCCGGCCACCCCCCGACTATGCGCGCGGGTCTCTTTACCGATCGGTCCCTCGGCGCGTCGTGCGCGTCAGGCGCGCTCGGGCGGATGCCGCAGCAGCTCGATGCGCTCGTCGAGGTAGCGCTCGAGGGGCATGTAGCCGCCGGCGGCGCTCCAGCGCACGAGCGCTTCGCCCTCGCGCACGGCCAGGGGCGCCGACCGGGCGTCCAGGCCGTCCAGGTCGAGGGGCCGCCAGCCGATGTGCACCGTCTCGCCCTCGGGGACTCCCCCGCGCGCCGCGGCGGCCGCGAGTTCCGCACGCCGACGCTGCGACTCGGCGGCGAAACCGCGGCGCACCTCGGCACGCGCCCGCACGATGTCGCCGGTCGCGAGCACGTCGCCGTCGGTCAGCAGCAGCACCCCCAAGTGCCAGGCCGTGCCCCGCGGCGCGATGCGGGAAGCACGGGGGATGCCGAGCAGCCTCCGCCCCTCCTGCAGGTCGCCGATGCGCTCGCGCGGCGCGTCCGCCAAGCGCTCGCGCGCTCCCCGCAGCAGATCCGTCACACGCTGGTTCACCGGTCCCCCTCGTCCCGCGCGGCGGCGGCCCGCTCGCGCGCACTCTCGGCCGCGCGCAGAGCGGCGGCGGCATCGGCGCGCTCCCCCTCGCGTGCGCGGACGGCTTCCTCGGCGGCCGCGAGATCGCGTTCGGCCTTCGACAGCTCCGCCCGCAGGCCGTCGACGCGCTCGCCGGCCCGGTCGGATCGTTCGCGCGACGTCGCGAGTCGCCGGTCGCTCGCCGTCAGCTCGCGTTCGGCGTCGGCGCGGGTCCGCTCGGCCTCGCGCAGCGCCCGTTCCGCGGCCTTGCGGGCGCGGCGGGCGGCGAGATCGTCCCGGGCCGCAGCGGGCGCAGGCACGATCTCGGGCACCGAGCCCGCCACCGCGTCGCCGAAAGACCCGGCATCCAGATCCGCGAGGTCGACGGCCGCCGTCAGCCGCCCGGTCAGGATGGCGGCCGCCGCCCGCTCGTCGACGATCGCGGCGTTCACGGTCTTCTGCACGGCGTCGGCGACGGACGCGCTCAGCGGCGTACCCGCCTCGGCGGCGAGTTCCGCGGCGCGGCGGGCGAGAGCGGCGACCAGCTGACGACGCTGACGGCCCAGGCGCGACAGTTCGGCGGCATCCAGGTCGTCCTGGGCCTCGTGCAGGGCGCGCGACAGCTCGACCGCCTCGCCCAGCTGCCCGTCGCGGACGAGCAGGTTGACCGCCCACGCGGCTACCGTGGGCTTGCGCAGCTTCGCGATCCGACGCCCCAGAGCACCGCCCGCGGCGGCGCGTTCGTTGCGCGTCGCGGTGAAACGCGCGGGCGGGAGTGAGAGCAGCTCGGCGGCGACCTCGTCGAGGCGGTCGTCGTCGTCGCTCATCGTCCCATTCTGGTGCCCCCGCTCAGAGGGGGACCACCCCGGGCCGCGGACCCCTGATCTCGCGGTGCAGTCGTTCCATCCGGCTGTCCAACTCGGCGGCGGTGACGGCCGCGTCCTTCAGCTCGGCGAGCAGCTCGTCGGGGACGAGGCGGTCGTACTTGTAATAGATCTTGTGCTCGAGGCTCGCCCAGAAGTCCATCGCGATGGTGCGGAACTGCACCTCGACGGGAACATCCACGCGACCGGTGGACAGGTAGACGGGCACCTCGACGATGACGTGCAAGCTCTTGTACCCGTTCGCCTTGGGCTGGGCGATGTAATCCTTCACGTCGCGGACGGTGATGTCGTCCTGACGGGTGAGCAGGTCGGACAGCCGATAGGCGTCGTCGATGAAGGAGCACGTGACGCGGATGCCGGCGATGTCCGTGATCGCCGCGCGGATCGAGTCGAAGTCGGTGTCGATGCCCTTGCGGCGCACTTTGTCGACCAAGCTGTCGGGCGACTTCACCCGGCTCGAGACGTGCTCGATCGGGTTGTACGCGTGCATCTCCTGGAACTCCTCGCGCAGGATCGAGATCTTCGTCTCGACCTCGGCGAGTCCGAAGCGGTACTCCATGAGGAAGCGCTGGAATTCGTCGCGCATCGCCCGCAGAGCCGCTCCCGAGACGGTGATCTGCTGATCGTCCAGCGGGTCGGCCATGCTGCGACGCTAACGAGCCGGTCTACGAGGTCGCTGAAAGTCCGTCACGCGGGGATTCGGAAGCGCGCGGGACGAGCTCTCCGTCGACGACGTCGATGCCGATCAGCCCCTGGAAGACGTCCGGCAGGTCGTCGGGGTCGTCCGCTGGTCCGGGATGCCGCGGGGTCGGGGGATGAGTCACGGTGCCCTCCTTCCGTGCTGGTTCCCACAGTGACACGCGCGGCGCACCGACACCCCCCGTCTTGACAACCGTTCCGGGGCGGTGGATGCTCCCCGCTCTGGCGTATCGTGGGCCGCATGGGGACCATTCATTACGGGGGAAGCGGTACCACGGTCCACATCGAGGACCGCGCTCTGGCCCACCTGAAAGTCGTGATCTCGACCAAGCTCCGCCGCGGCGAGAGCTTCACGCTGTCGTGGCGGCACCGCGACGACGAGGAACGCGGACGCAGCACGCTGTGGCTGCACCCCGCGATCCCCCTGCGCTTCGTCTTCGACGAGACGGAGCCCACCACGCTGAGCCGGGAGTGGATCGAACGCCTGGCCGACAGTGCGAACTCGTCGGGCGGCATCATGCTCGTCCCTGAGGACATCACACCGACCGAGCGCAGCGGTCCGGCCGAGCGCAGCGAGAAGAGCTGAGGCTCAGCCCTCTTCGACGTGGGCGTCCTCGCTCGGCTCGGGCGTGATCGCCAGGCCGTTCGGGCCCGACGCCGCGAGCATCAGGTCTTCGACCCAGACGCGGTTGATGCGCGGCTGGCGGCTGCCGTAGAAGTGGAACTGGATGGGCACCGAGGGGTGCATCCAGAAGCTGCGGCGACCGCTGCCGTCGCCGACCTCGACGTCGAACATGAACGACTCCGAGCGGCGCAGCTTGTTCATCACGACGATGCGCAGGTGCGCGAGCGTGCGGTCGTCGATGTCGACGGCGTTGGCGACGGTGTCGTAGATGAATCGGCCCATGCGTGCGAGCCTATCCGAGGAACGCACGTTCATCCGCTTTCCGGGATGCCACGTCGCCGCGGGCGAAGCAACCCCCGCGGAACGGTCTCTCCAGCGCGACTAACGTTCCGGTGTGGGAACGCTCTACTACGGCGACGTCGCGACTCCGATCGATATCGAGGATCGCGCGCTCGCGCACGTCAAAGTCGTCATCGCCACCAAGCTGCGCCGCGGCGAGAGCTTCACGCTCTCGTGGACGCACGGCCCGGGCCAAGAGGTGGGGCGCAGCACGGTGTGGCTGCACCCGTCGATCCCCCTGCGCTTCGTCTTCGACGAGCCGGAGCCGGCACTGCTCAGTCGCGCGTGGATCGAGGCGCTCGCGAACTCCGCGAACTCCTCGGGCGGCCTCCTGCTGGTTCCCGAACCGGAGGCCCCCGGGGCCTGAGTCAGGCCATCGGCTGATCGAGGATCTCTCGCGCGCCCTCTTCGACGGCGGTGGGGACGACGAGCGGCCGACCCGCCGAGAACGCCTCCCACTCGCGCAGGACGATCGCCTCGACGTGGACCGGATCTTCGAGGGGGTAGGCGGCGCACAAGCGCGTCACGACCTCCTGGAACGACGCGACCTCGATCCCGTCGATGACGTGGACGGCGTCGAGGGCGCGGTCGGACGACGTATCGCGCACGATGCTGTCGTCCATATCCTCATGTTTTCACGGACGCCCACGGGCGCCTAATGATCGCGAGGAAAGAAGGCCGCCTACACACCTTGTCGGTGAGCGACGACGGCACTCAGTGCGCGGATGCGGCGTCCACGGGGTGCGGGTCGACCTGGTCGACGGCATCCTGCAGACGCCCGAGGCACGCGATGACCGCCGAACTCTCTTCGGGCGTCATGTCGACGACCGCCGACATCATGCGCGCGTGCATGGATCCGAGCGTGGCGCGCACCTCGTCATCGCTCGCGGCGGTCGCGACGATGAAGATGCTGCGGCGGTCGGTGGGGTGCGGCACGCGCGTGACGTGGCCGGACTTCTCGAGTCGGTCGACGATCGCCGTCGTGGAGGCGGTGGACACGCCCAGGTAGCGGGTGAGCTCGCTCGGCGAGACCTGGCGTTGCTGACCGGCGGCCTTCAGCAGGTATCGCAGGACGAGCAGCTCGTTCTCGCCCATCGACATGGACTCGCGTGTGCGGCGGCGCATCGCCACCTCGGCGGCCCGGTACACGCGGAACGCCTGCAGCACGTCGACGGCGCGGCGCCGGCGGTCTTCGTCACTCGCGCCATACCAGTAGCGCGACGAATCCGAACCGTTTTCCACCAGGGCATCTTATGCCAGGACCACTCGTCCAGCCCCCTGCCGGTGCGCAAGATGGACAGGTACGATGGAAAGTAGAACGGTTACCTACTTGATCGGCAACGAAGACACTAGCGCACCGAGGAAACCGGGGAGGCGACATGCGAAACTCAGCGACAGCGGACGACGTGGTGAGAGCCCTCAACGACCTCACGGATTCGGGGATCGCCTCCGAGCGCGCCGCGCTCAGTTCGCTCGGAATCGGACCCAATGACGCGAAGGTGCTGCGGTTCCTGCTGCAGCGCGGTCCGGACGACGAACCCGTCACGCCCCGCATGCTCGCGTCGATGCTCGGCATCTCGTCCGCCGCCACCACCGCTTTGATCGACCGCCTCGCCGAGGCGGGCTGGGTCGAGCGCGAGCCGTATCCCGGCGATCGCCGATCGATCGTCGTCCGCGAGAAGATCGACCCCGACTCCCCCGCCCGCCGCATCCTGTCGGTGCGTCGGGCCTCGGCCGTGGCTGCTGCCGCCCGACTCGGCCCCGCCGAGCGCCGGATCGTGGCGGACTTCCTCGACGACATCGCCCGCGGAGAACGCGAGGACATCGACGAGCTGGCCGTGGACGACCGGCAGTCGCGCGCGAGCTGAAGCCCGGCCCGCATGACGAAGCCCCCGCGATCCACGATCGCGGGGGCTTCGTCATACGCTCACTCGGTCGAACGTCCGGTCTCGGACTGCAGACGCTCGATCTGCTCCGAGGCCTCGGCCTTGGTCAGATCGGCGGGGATCTCCTCGCCGGCCTGGCGCGCGAGCGTGTCGAGGTAGCTGCGCTGGGGCGCCGTCATCGGCTCGTCGCCGGTCACCCAGTCCGACGGGTCCTTCTCGGCGGGGTTGTCGCTCTCGCGCGTCGCACCCAGGGTCTCTTCTTCACGGGAGGTATCGCTCATGCTCGAAGGCTAGGCGCGCGATGAGCCACCGCACCCCGGGATTGACAGAGCGCACAGCCGGGTGCGGCATCCTTGTTCGATGCCCGACGAGTCCCCTCCCCTCGACGTCCAGGTCGACACGTACGAGCGGGATGGGGTGCGCACGCGGGTGACCCGTACGTCGACGGGGGTGAAGTCGGGGCCGACGTTCGTCCTCATCGCCGGGATCGGCGTCGCCGCGACCTACTTCGAGTTCCTCGCCCCGCTGCTCGCCGAGCGCGGCGACGTCCTCGCGCTCGACCTGCCCGGGTTCGGCGGGGTCCCGGCATCCGGACGACAGCCCACCGCCGCGTTCTTCGCGGACCAGGTCGAGGGGGTGCTCGACCACTACGACCTCGACGATCCGGTCCTGCTGGGGCACTCGATGGGGACGCAGGTCGTCACCGAGGTGCTCGCGCGACGCGCCGGTCTGTCGCACGCCGTGCTCGTCAGCCCCGTCGTCGACGAGGGCGAGGCGAACGCCCTCGTCCAGGCGGTGCGGTTCGTGCAGTCGACCGCGCGCGAGTCGATCCACATCGCGCTGCTGGCGTTCTCGGCCTACCTGCTGTGCGGAGTGCTGTACTTCCTCGAGGCGCTGCCGCACATGCTGCGCTACCGCATCTCTGACCGCGTGGGGCTGGGTCACGCGCGCCTGCTCCTTCTGCGCGGCGAGTTCGACCGCCCCTCTCCGCGTCGCCTGCACTCGCGCCTGGTGTCGCGGGCGCGCCGGGCGCGGCGGTGGGAGATCGAGGGGGCGGCGCACTGCGTCGTCAACTCCCACGCGGTCGGCGTCGCTCGACTGGTGCTGCGTCACATCGACGACGATCTCGCGGCGAAGGGGCGGATGCCGGCGGCCGAGGCCGCGGTGCCGCCGGCCGCCCACGCCGACCTGAGCATGGTCCTGGGCGCGATGGCCAGCCGCTTCGCCGAGTGGATCAGCGCCGCGGCGAAGAACGAGGACGGCGTCGAGAGGGCCAAGGTGCGGCACGCGCGCGTGCTGTGGCGGGCCTATCGGCCGAAGGGCTGAGGACTACTCCCGAGGGCCCG
>NZ_QAJB01000366.1:0-1859 GCF_003061325.1 Microbacterium sp. HMWF026 | reverse complement strand
CGCCTCCGCCGTCGATCGTCGCCCCGTGCTCGCGTGGGCCCTGTGGGACTGGGGTTCGGCCGCGTTCAACGCCGTCGTCACGACCTTCGTCTTCAGCACGTATCTGGCGAGTCAGCTCTTCGTCGACCCCGCGATCGTCACCGCCGCCGGAGGGGACGACAAGAACCCGGCACTCGTGCGGGCCCTCGCCGACAACGCGAGCCTCGTGGGCATCGCCCTGATGATCGCCGGCATCGTGGTGGCTCTCGTGGCCCCCGTGCTGGGGCAGCGCTCCGACGGCAGCGGGCGACGGAAACTGTGGCTCGGGGTGAACACGGGGCTGGTCGTGCTGGCGATGGCGGCCATGGTCTTCGTCGAGGCGACACCGTCGTACCTCGTCCTGGGTGCGGCGCTCATCGCGGTCGGCAACGTCTTCTTCGAGTTCGCCAGCGTCAACTACTACGCGATGCTCTCTCAGGTGTCGACGCGGCAGAACATCGGCCGCGTCTCGGGCTTCGGCTGGGGCATGGGCTATGTCGGCGGCATCGCGCTGCTGCTTCTGCTGCTGGTGCTCTTCATCCAGAGCTTCGGAGATCCGGATGCCGGTGGCCTTCTCGCCGTGACCAAAGAGGGCGGTCTGAACATCCGCCTGGCGGTCCTGGCGTCGGCGGTGTGGTTCGGCGTGTTCGCCATCCCGGTCCTGCTGCGCGTGCCCGAGATCCCGGCACAGCGCCGTCGGGTACGGGTCGGCTTCTTCCGCTCCTACGCGGTCCTGTGGGGCACGCTGCGCTCCCTCTGGCGCGACAGCCGTCCGGTGCTGCTGTTCCTCATCGCGAGCGCCGTGTTCCGCGACGGACTGACCGGCGTCTTCACGTTCGGCGCGATCATCGCCGCGCAGGTGTTCGGCTTCACCTCGACGCAGGTGCTCTACTTCGCGGTGGCCGCGAACGTGGTCGCCGGCATCAGCACGATCTTCGCGGGCCGCCTCGACGACCGCTTCGGTCCGAAACGGGTCATCGTCGCCTCGCTGATCGGTCTGATCGTGATGGGTGGCGTCATCCTCGTCATCGGCACCTCCGTGCCGCTGTTCTGGATCGCGGGCCTCAGCCTGGGCCTGTTCGTCGGCCCGGTGCAATCGGCCAGCCGGTCCTTCCTCGCGCGGATGGCTCCCGAGGGCCGCGAGGGCGAGATCTTCGGCCTCTACGCCACGACGGGGCGCGCGGTGTCGTTCCTCGCGCCCGGCCTGTTCGCCCTCTTCGTCGGCCTCACAGGCGACACGCGCCTGGGCATCCTGGGCATCGTCGCGATCCTGCTCGCGGGACTGGTCCTGCTGCTGCCGGTCAAGGCCGAGGCCGCCGTCATCCGCTGATCCGGTGCTCGCCCCGGGGACCGGCGCCTGGCGCGCGGCCCGGCGTCGGCCACGTGACCGGCGCGCGACTCGGCGTCAGTCGCGGGGCCAGGCGTCCGCGAATTTGCCGAGCAGGCGCGCGAACTCGCGGCTCTCATCGGCGCTGAACGATTCCAGGGCGGAGCGCACGGCATCCCGCCTCCTGCCCCGGACACCTGAGACGAGATCCTCGCCCTCGGGGGTGAGTCGCACGCGCGTGCGGCGGGCGTCGTCGGGGTCGGGCTCGCGCACGACCAGGCCCAGTTGCACGGCCTGCTGCACCAGGCGCGAGGCGCGCGGCTGATCGACTCCGACGGCCTCGGCGATGCCGCTCACGGACAGGACTCCGGATGCCGCGACCAGCGCGTCCAGCATGCGCAGCCGGGCGGGACCCCCGAAGCGTCCGTGCGACGGGTCGGCCCAGGGCGGGCCGCCATGTCCGCCGTGACCGCGATGGGGGTGATGCGGGATCTCGGGCGCGAAGGGCGGGCGG
>NZ_QAJB01000365.1:0-12702 GCF_003061325.1 Microbacterium sp. HMWF026 | reverse complement strand
GTTTTGCCGCAGTCCAGGACGGTGCGGTCGGAGTTGGTGTCGGTCATCGCCATCCCTCCATTCGGACTGTGATGTTCACTCGTGCTCGTGCGAGTTTGCCGCGTGCTTGGCCGGTGGTGACCCCCATTGCATCGGCAATGTCTTGGTAGCTCAGTCCCGCCACTTCGCGAAGGAGCCAGCATTGCCGCTGATCCTCGGGCAAGGCGTCCAACGCTTTGGAGAGTTCGCGCAGTTGCGCGTTGCGTATTGTCGTCTCCTCCGGGTCGTGTCCGGTGGCTGCATGGTCGGCCGGGAAGACTGTTTCCGGGGGGCGTTTTTTGAGGTGGGCGAATGCGCGTCTCGTGGCGATACGCATCATCCATGGCTTGGCTTGGCTCGGGTCACGCAGGGTGGGCAGTTTCTTCCAGGCGACGACGTAGGTGTCTTGGAGGATGTCGTCGGCGTCGGTGTAGCTGCTGACGATGCGAGCGATGTAGGCGCGCATGATGGGTGCGTGTCGGGTGATGAGGGTGCGAAAAGCGGCCACGTCCCCGTCGACTGCTCGCTGGACAAGCAAGTCGTCGGCTGCGGCGGCCAATCCTTGATTGGACGGAGAACCGCTGGTCGTGGTTGGGGGCATGGACTCCGCTTACCTTTTTTGTGACGATCGCACCGTGTCCGCGCTCATGTGTGTGACGGTGCCGCTGCACATGCAGCGAGTGAATTTATACCGTAAGTCGACCGGCTAAGTGCTGCTTGCCCGTCCAAGCCCTCGATCCACTCGTGGAAGGACCACCAGCTGTGACCACCTCCGACAACGACGCTGCTGCGGCGGCGAAAGACCGCTTCGAAGACGCCACCGACGCGCTGCAACACGCCTCCACGAACGGCAGCGACGGCACCGCTCGTTCCGGCAGTCACGTCGCTGACCATGTCTCCGTCGAGATCGACGAGGCGAAACAGCAGGCCGAATCCGCCATCGACACGACCCTGCAGTCTGCAGTGAACGCCGTGGAGGGAGCGCGCGCCACCTACCAGCGGGACCCGAAGAAGGCACTCATCACGGCCGGCGCCGTCGCGATCGGACTCGTGGCCCTCGTCACACTGCTACGCCGCCTCTAACAACTCCAGACCACCTATCGACCTCAGTCACACCCATAACGAAGGAGCAACCCATGTCCACTCCCACCAACGACGACGCGCAGCTGTCCGCCGACGAAGACTCCTACGAAGGCGCAGACGTCGAAGTCTCAACCGAGACCGACACCACCTCCAAGCCCGGCGGGCTCGGTGAAGACGGAACCATTCCGAGCGACCCTAACGGTGTCGCCGCCGGGCACACCGGCACCGCCTCCAACTTCAACCCGGAAGAGGATGAGGACGCGCACTGACTGTACGCTGCGCTGACAGCTCGACGAGCACGGAGAAGTTCGATGTCCCCGGTGTGGGGCCCGTGCTCGTCGAGCTGTGCGCGCATCACTTCACCCTCACGAACGAACGGATGATGCTGCTCGGCACCGTGACCCGCCTCACGGGCCGAGCCGTCGACGTCGTCGACTACGAACGTGTCGCGCAACACCTGCACGACATGGGGGTCATTTGAGGCTGCGCCAACGGGAGCGTCTGAGGGTGTGTTATCGGCGTAGCTGCCACCACTTTCGCCGGGGGTGTGGGCGTGGCGTTGACGGCTTTGGTGGGGAGGGCGCGTCAGGACCGTCGGCTGCTTCTTCGAGCCGGATTTGGCGGCCTTCTTTGACGTCGCTGCGCTCTTTCTCGGCCTGTTTTTTGCTCTTTCGGGTGTCGCGGGCGGGCAGCTGAATGTCTTCTTCGGCGGCGATGCCGCCTTGCAACTGGCGGCCGCGTTCGAGTTCGGCGTCGAACTCGGCGCCGAACAGGAGGGCGAGGTTCGCGATCCACAGCCAGAGCAGGAAGATGATGACCCCGGCGAGCGAGCCGTAGGTGCGGTCGTAGTTGGAGAAGTTGGCGACGTAGATCCCGAAGCCGGCGGTCGCTATAGCGAGGGCAGCGATGGCGATGATGGCGCCGAGGCTGATCCAGCGGAACTTCGGCTGTTTGGCGTTGGGGGTGGCGTAGTACAGCACCGCGACGAGGAACACGATGACGAAGAGCATGACCGGCCATTTCGCGATGTCCCATGCGATTTGCACGCCCTGACCGAGGCCAAGGGCGTTGCCGATAGCGGTAGTGACATCACCCGAGATGACGAGACCGAGCGCGACGAGGACAAGCGCTACCACGGCAATGACGGTGACCAGCAGCTGCATCGGGCGCAGCTTCCAGAAGGGGCGTCCTTCGTCGATTTCGTAGATGCGGTTCATTGCACGGCTGAAAGCGCCCACGTATCCGGATGCTGACCAGAGGGCGAGGGCGATACCGGTGACGAGTGCGATACCGGCGCCTCGAGATGACGCGATCTGCTCGATCGGTTCGCGGAGCGTGTCAGCGGCGTTGGGGGCGACGTCTTGGATGATGCCGATGATGGCGTTGGCGGCGGCGTCGCCTTGGCCAACGACACCCAGTACGGAGAAGATCGCAATCAGCGCCGGAAATAGTGCGAGGACGGCGTAGTACACCAGGCCCGCGGCGGCGTCTGTGCACTGGTCAGCGGAGAATTCCCGCACTGTCTTTCGCAGCACGTACTTCCATGACCGCTTCGTCAGCTCGGTGGGAGAGTCTGGCTTCTCGTCAGCGTCCGGGTGCGGCGCATCCGCGCTGGTCTTATTGCCTGGTTTTTGCTTCAGCATGTCCGTCCCGAGGGTTCAGAGCACACCGCGCGTGTGCGGGCGCATTTCAGTGTCCGACATCAGGTGCCCCCACTGCAGGGGCTTGCCTGCCCACAGGCACCGCGTCCCGTGGGCTCAAGAGTCCTCGAGGTCGGTTCGCGAACGCGCAGCGTCTACGAGCTGATTTGCCTCGCGTCGCGAGTAGCCAGTACGGAGAATCTGGCGGAAATGACGCCGTTGATGCCGGGGTGTAGGGGTCGGCCATAAGCGATAGGGAGGTGTTCCGCCGTGCGGGCGGCCCGAGTTTGGCGGGCTCCCTTTGCCCGAGCATCGGCCTAGCCTCCCTTATTTCCTTGGCGCTTCCATCACGTAGCCGGCGCCGCGAACGGTGCGAATGAGCGGCTCCTGGCCGGCGTTGGTCTTCCTGCGCAGGTGATGGATGTAGAGCTCGACGACGTTGGAGCTTCCGCCGAATTCGTAGTTCCAGACGCGGTCGAGGATCTGCGCCTTCGACACCACGCGGCGTTGGTTGCGCATGAGGAAGCGCAGCAGCTCGAACTCCGTCGCCGTCAGCTGGATCTCGCGGTCGCCGCGCACGACTTCGTGGCTGTCCTCGTTCAGCGAGAGGTCGCCGACGCGCAGGATGGGCTCGGAGTCGCGGGTGAGGGCGGTGCCCGCGCGTCGCATGAGCCCGCGGAGGCGTGCGACGACCTCCTCGAGGCTGAAGGGCTTGGTGACGTAGTCGTCGCCGCCGGCGGTGAGGCCGGCGACACGGTCGGCCACGGAGTCCTTCGCGGTGAGGAAGAGCACGGGGACGTCGTTGCCCGAGTGCCGCAGTCGCTGCAGGACCGCCATGCCGTCGAGGTCGGGCATCATGACGTCGAGCACGAGGGCGTCAGGTTCGAAGTCGCGGGCGGCCTGCAGGGCGTTGAAGCCGGAGCCGGCGGTGCGCACTTCCCAGCCCTCCATGCGCAGTGCCATCGACAGCAGGTCGGTGAGCATCTGCTCGTCGTCGATGACGAGCACGCGCGTCATTTCGCAACCACGACGGTGCCGGGGCTTTCTGCCAGATACGTCACAGACGAAGCATATGAGTGTCGGGCGGTCGTAATGCTGGCTTCAAGCGGCGCGAGGTCTGCACTGCTACCGCTTTGCGCCCCGGATTATTCGAAGCGGAACCGATCGGTTACGTGCCGTCGTGACGGTCAGATGATGTCGTAAGGCGACTCCTCATCGTCGAACACCTGCCCAGAATGGTTGCGCCACCCGTCGCCGCCGCCGTCGGCGAGGCCGCTATCAAGGCGCACTGTGGAGGAAGCGATGGTGATCGAACTTGCCGCCGCCGACACGAAGATGCTGAGACGTTCGCCCCCGTCCAGCGTGACCGTGATGAAGCCACCGCCGGCGCGCGTGGCGCCGAGAACCTGAGCCTCGATATCCCCGACGCTCTCCAACGGCGCGAGAGCATGGGTGGCACCATTCACGGTCAGCTGAACCCGTTCGATGCTCTGAGTCATGCGGTACAACGTAGATGTCGCTAGGTCTCACCGGCATCGGGGTTGCACCATCGGAAAGCGCGTTGCACACTGCGACTGTTGTCACGCCTCTACCGGGTGATTCCGTCGGTCGGCGTCGCGCGCGAGTTGGTCCGGAGTGCGCCCGGCCGGCTCATCAAGCACGTGAAGTCCCTGTGGCGAGTTGGCGGCGTCGGTCAGCATCCGCAGCCAGGACGGGTTGAGCTGCGGTGTGTGGCCACCCTCGTATCTAAACGCCAGCTTGACTCCGGGGTACAGGTAGACGCTTGTCCGGCCACCGCCGAGGCTGATGTCGATCTTCCATGTGAAGGTGAACCGCTCCCCGCGGCGGATCTTCGCCACGATGACCGCCTGCAGGTGAGCGAGCTCCCGGTCATCGAAGTCGGCACTGACACTCGAGTCGTACGTGAATCTCCCCATCGGAAACCTCCAACATCGGGACCCCCGGCGCGACCATCATGGCGAGAGGTCCCACACGCCGGAGGAACGACGTCCGTGTCAGCGTCTCAGACGACACGTTCACCCCTGGACCCTTGCGAAAACCTTCCCGGGCTGTTGTGCAAATGTGAGCAACATCGCGGGTGCGATAATTCGGAGCGGCCGGGCGATTTCGCGATGGCCCAGCCTCGAACGAGATGAAGGACACGCTCGCCCCGTGGGACGACTGATCTACACGCAAGACTCCAGCTACGACATCGACGACCGTATCCTCGCGCACCTCCGCGTCGTCATGATGAACAAGCTCCGCCGCCGTGAAGGCTTCATGCTCCAGATGCCCACCACCGGCGGCGGCCGCTCCTCCATCTGGATCAGCCCCACACGGGCCCTGCTCATGCAGTTCTACGGCGGCCGCGCACCGCAGCTCGACCGTGAGTTGATCGACAAGATGATGCACGACGCGAGTAGCGCCGACGGGCTCACCCTCTCGAACCGTCTGTAACGGCATCGCCACAGGTGATGTGGCGGGTGAATCTCGGACCGATCCGTTCTGTCTCCCCGGCGTCCGCGTTAGCGTGACGCCGTGACGAAGCCCCACCGCATCAGCCATCCTGCGGCAGCCCGCCTCGCCGGCGTCCCCCTCGAAAGCCTCGACGCATGGGCAGCCGTCGACCGGCAAGGACGCTACGACACCGCCGAGTTCAAACTCTGGACCGAAATACACGTGGCCGTCCGCTCAATCGATGGGCGCTAAGCCGGCGCCATCCCCGCGTCGAAATAGGAGACGGGTCCGAATGCACCCTCTCGATGATCTGTTGCGCCTTGTAGGTTTCCTCATTGGTGCGATTCCGATCGTTTCTGGGACGGCTCGCGCGGCACCGCCGACGACCCCGACACGCCGACAAGTTCCATCCCGAAAGTCCGGCCCGAAATAATTCCTTCCCAAAACGCCCCCTGTACCGTTTTTGGGAAGTCGGGTAGACTGGTGTCACAGCCGAGGAAAGGGAGTCATGATGTCCGACATCAAGGGGCGCGTCTTGAACCCGATGGCGTATGACGCCTTGCTCGAGCTGGCAACCCGGATCGGTGGCCGGTATGTCTCCTGGGTCGACCAGGCTCCGAGTGAGGCTGCAGGCCGGCACTGGACGTACGCGCACATCGAAATGCAGCGCCAGGTGCGCCAGGTCGACCCCAACGACGCGGAAGCGGTCGAGGCGAAGCGCGCCGAGCTGCGCGAGCTTTGGGCGACGATGCCGGCGCACGCGCCGGTCATGGCTGCGTGAGCGAGCAGCTGACCCCGAAGCAGCTTCGTCGACGGTTCGACCGCACGATCGTTCCCGTCTACCTCGAGCCCCAGCGTGAGGCGCCCCCTGGTCGGCGCCCGCGGTTCGTCTCCGTTGGGGGACAGCCCGGCGCCGGAAAGGGCGGAGTGCTCGCCGCGACGCAGAGCGCCCTTCCGGGAGCGGTAGTGGTGAACGGCGACGATCTGCGCCGGTTCCATCCCGCGTACGAGCAGACGATGAGCGATGATCCGTTCCGGATGCCGGAGGTCACGGCGGCGGCCGCGGGGGCGTGGGTCGGGATGTCGACGGAGTATCTGCGCGGGGTCGGCGCGAGCGCGATCGTGGAGACGACGCTGCGCAACGAGTCGATGTTGCGCGGGGAGTTCGAGGCATTCCGCGCGGCAGGGTTCGAGACGGAGTTGCGTGTGGTGGCCGTACCGTTGGCCGTCTCGCGTGCCGGCACGGTGGCCCGCTACGTGGAGCAGGTCAAGGACTACGGCACGGGCCGGTGGACGCCTGGCGCGGCGCACGACGAGGCCGCCGCGAACGTGAGCGGCACGGTCCGCGAGCTCGTGGCCGCGGGGGTTGTCGATCGGGTCGTGGTGCAGGACCGGGCGGGGCGTGTGTTTCTCGACGCACGCGCGGCCGCGGGGGGAGCCGAGCTGGGAGAGCGGGTCGCGGCCGCGGTGGATCAGGCGCGCGACGTGCGTTCGCTCACCACCGCACAGGCGCGCGACTGGATCGGCTACACCGGCGAGGCGCTGCGCGAGACGGCGCGACTGCGTCGGAGTGATCCCGACCTGGTGCGCGTCGCGCGCCGCCTCGCGCTCGAGGACGCCGGCGACGTCGTGCGGGTCGCGTTCCCTGGAGACGCGCGAGCGCAGCGTGCGGCGCTGACCGAGCTGCACGCCGCCGCGAAGGCCCTGGATGCCGGCGCCGACGATGGCGGTACATCGTCGACGAGCGCTGATCGTCTCGACGGTTTCGAGGCTGTGCGACGCGCGCAGACCGGGCTCGCCGCACCCGGCATCCGTCCGCCCCTGTCGTCGCCGGAAACGACGCGAGACGCCCCGCCTGCGGGCGGTCCGTCCTCCCGGAGGAACCGCCCGCATCTGCCGGGCGCACGGTACGGAAACGATCAAGGGATGGGGCGATGAGCAACGTTGTGGGGTATGCCCGGGTGTCGCGGCACGACCAGAATCCGGCCGCTCAGGAGGCCGAGCTGCGCGCGGCGGGCGCCGGCCGTGTGTTCGTCGACCACGGCGAGTCCAGCCGTGTCAAAGACCGTCCGCAGTGGCTCGCATGCCTGGACTATCTCCGCCCCGGCGACACCCTTTTGGTCCGCCGGCTGGACCGTCTGGCGGGCAGCGAGAAGATGGCAATCGAGACCATCACCGACCTGCACGAGCGAGGCGTGAACATCCGGAGTCTCACCGAGCCGGATATCGACACGACGACTCCGATGGGCCGTGCCCTGTTCGGGATCGTCGCGGTGTTCGCGCAGCTGCGCGTCGACACCATCCGGGACAACACGAAGCGCGGTCTGGCGCATGCTCGCGCGCAGGGTCGCGTGGGCGGTCGACCCTCGGTGATGACGTCCGAGCGCATCGCGGCCGCGGTGAGGATGCGTGACGAACAGAAGTTGAGCCTGGTGCAGATAGCGAACGTCCTCGGGGTCGGGAAATCGTCCGTGTCGCGCGCGCTGGCCAAGCACGATGCCGCGCAGGACACCGCCTCACTGCGGACCGGGATTCAGGACACGCCCCCGTTGAACGCATGACCACGGAAGGCAGAACATGACAGACCCCATTCCGTCTGAGGCTCCCGTCACTGACGGCAAGTGGCTGACTATCGAGCCGGAGGTGGCGGCGGGCTGGTTGGTGCGAAGCGCTCTGCCCGCGTTCGCCGACGCTCAGGAGCCGGCAGTTTCGCGGTGAAGCTCACCGGTGCCGAGCTGCGAACGATCATCGACGAGTTGCAGAGCGCGTGGCAAGCGCACGGCGACGCCGATTCTCTCTACCAGCCCGCGGCGCGGCGCGATCAGCGGTTCACGGGAGAGGACGCCGCGCGGGTCGCCATCGTGCACGGCTGGGCGCGGCATTTGCATGAGACGGCGAGGGCGGCGGTCCTTCTTCTCGACAACGGGATGACCAACGCTGCGCTTCCTCTGGTGCGTCAGATGTTCGAGTGTGCCCTGAGCGCCGTGTGGGCCATTCAGAGCAAAGATCAGCACGGGGTACGCGCGATCATTCGCGAGTACTCCCGTAGCCGCAGAGCGTTTGCGATCGACGCTCGCAAGGCGGCTTCACCGACGTTCCGTGAGTCAGCAGATGACATTGCCGACATCGAGCTCGCTGAGGAATTGGAGACGTCCGACAGCTCGCGTCAGTTCCGCGATATCTGCCTCGATCTATCGCCCGGTGGTGTTGACGCATACATCTACTACCGCGTCATGTCGAGCTATAGCCATGCGTCCCTGGCGGTCACGGACTTGTACTACAAGGCCGCCGCCCCCGGCAGCGGTGCGATGCCTTATCGCCTTGCTGAACCCCGCGCCGCGATGCCCGCCGACACGTTGCTCTACTTTGTCGCGATCACCCTCGTCTGGGGTGCCCGCGCGTACACCTACACAAGCCGGGATCACACGCACCGCAGCGTCATCCGTCGTGCAGCCCACACCCTCGAAGTGAACAGCGAGATCCAGCTCAGCGACCACTACCGGCGTCGCCACGCGAAGCCACGGACGACGAGATAGCTCTCGACGCTCCACACGTCCTCACCACTCTTTCCCCGTCCCCCTGATACATGCCGCTCTTCACGGCACAGCACCCCGTCAAGGGTGCGGCTTGCCGCATCACGTAGTGACGCGAAGCGCTCTTGACGGGGTGCTGTTCCGTGACACGATCACGGGCATTAGGGGGAGGGGGAGTGCTCCCATCGAGGTCGCGTAGCGGCCGGCAAGTGGGGTCCCGCTGTCCACCTGTGGGCGGGTGGAGCCCGTAGGTGGCTCAGGCCGTCCACAGGTGGTCAGGGGGTTGCGTTAGTCCCCGTAGTGTTGCCCCTCGTCGCTGCCGTGAGCGGCGTCGACCGGCGTTGCGTCCGCGGCTTCAAGTGGCTCCGACTTGCGGGCCGAGCGGGCACGTGGCTTCCGCTTCTGTGCGGTGTCAGCGAAGCCGATCTTGCGCAGCTCGGAGGCGGTCCACCCGGCGTCGAGAGTCGCGCTGTAGGCGCGTGCGTCGTCGCGTTCGGCGGCGGCGACCTTCTCGCGCTCTTCACGCTCGACCTGCGCGATCCGCCCGGCGGATGCCTCGCGCACATCGGTGAGGTTTTGCCGCGACTCGGCAAGCGTTCGGATGGAGTTGAGTCGGTCGTTCATCGCACGCTGCGCGCGCTCGACCGCCTCTTCGGGAGACAGTTCTTTTGCCATGAGGACAGCCTACGAAGCCGCGCCTCGTGCACGAAGTTTGTCACGCCGCCAGATGGTGCGTCGCGGCGAAGCCTTGGTGCGCCCCGTCCTCGGACGTCGGCGTGGAGGATGCCGCAGATCGCGGAGCAAGCTATACAGTTAAGTGCCCTAAATGGCTTCAACCTCTCGACATGCGTCGGAAGGTGCGGCACACTTGACGTGTGCGGTCCCCGCGGGTGCGGGGTCGCTGCGCTGGGCCGAAGGGAGGGTGAGCATGTCTGATGAGACGCCTACGCCTCGCCCGTCCGAACGTCGTCGCCGTCCGAATGTGGCCGGCGGTCGCGTGGCGCGTCACGTCGTGAAGGCCAGCCCCGAGGAGGAGGGCGTGCTGTTGCGCCTGGCCCTCGCGCAGGGCGTGACGATCCCGCGCCTTCTCGTGGAGAGCGCGCTTGCGCAGGATGCCGGCGAGACGGCCTCCGAGCGGCGCGCAATGATCACGAAGCTGTACGAGCTGCACCGTCTTCTCGCCGCTATCTCGAACAACGTCAATCAGATCGCGAAGGCCACCAACGCCACGCGCGAGCTGCACCCCGAGACGTTCGCGACGCTCGCTGCGGTGCGCAAGACAGCGATGCGGATCGACGAGCTGACCGACGAGTTGAGCTTGACGTGATGCCGAACATCACGCGGGGCGATCGCATGTCGGGCCTCGTGACGTATCTCGTCGGCGGCGGTCGTCACAACGAGCACACGGAGCCGCACCTTGTCGCGGGTGACGATGCGCTCATGGCGTGGTACGACGATGCCGAGCTGAGCCGCGAGAGCGGCCTGGCGATCGCGCGTCACCTGGACCGTCCTCACAAGCAGCTCGGGGTCGATGTGAAGGGCGGTCACGTCTGGCACGCCTCCCTTTCGCTGCGCGCCGAGGAGGGCATCAAGACCGACGCCGAGTGGAACGCGATTGCCACCGACTTTGTGGCCGCGATGGGGTTGGACGATAACGACGGCACCAAGGCACCGTGCCGTTGGGTCGCGGTGCGTCACGGCCTGTCGAAGTCCGGTAACGACCACGTGCACATCGCTGTGAACCTCGTGCGCGAGGACGGCACGAAGGCATCCACTCACCTCGACTACGTGCGCGCGCAGAGCGCCGCACGAGCCCTCGAAGCGAAGCACGGTCTAGAGCTGTTGGAGTCAGCGAAGGGGGAGCGCGCGACGCGCGGCTACAGTCCCGCCGAACAGGCCAAGGTCGAGGAGCGTTCCGCGCTGTTCGCACAGCGGAAGTACGAAGCGCACGCCGAGAAGATCGGCGGCGACGTCATGCCGTGGCACCAGCTCGACCCGCGCGAACGTCAGACGCGGATTACCGCCGAGATTCGTCTCAATGCACCGCGCAACGACCTCGCCCGTAAGGTGCGGGCGTGCGCCAGCGCGAGCGAGAACGAAGCCGAGTTCGTGCGCCGTCTGCGCCGCTCCGGTGTCCTCGTCCGACCCCGCTACGCGGACGGCCAGACCGACGTCATCACCGGCTACTCGGTGGCCGCAAAGCCCACAGTGGGGGAGCGTCCCATTTGGTACGGCGGCGGTCACATGGGCCGCGACCTCACCCTGCCCCGACTGCGCGCCGAGTGGCCCGACAGCGCGACCGGCGCGATGGATGCCGCGGCCGAGTGGAACGCGGCCAAGCGCAACCAGCGGCCCGTCGCGCCGGGACGCGAGACGAGCGAGCCCGACCCCGAGTTGTGGGATCGGTACACCGCCGAGCTGGGCGAGCTGCGAGAGACGCTGCGCTCGGTCCCGCTCGACGACCGCGACACATGGGCGCGCGTCGCACGGCAGACGTCGGGCGCATTCGCGGCGTGGTCTAACGCCGTCGAGGAAGTACCCGGTGACCTCGCCGCGGCATCCGACGAGCTGGCGAAATCGGCGCAGACCTACCGCGGCCACACGAAGCCCCAGAAGGCGGGGCGGGTGTCGGCCGGCGGCGCGGCGATACTCCTTGCCAGCGCCGTCCGAGGCGGGCAGGGAACCGCAGCGCAAGCGGCCATGCTGCGCCAGCTCATGAACCTCACCCAGGCGGTCTATGACGCCGCCAAGGCCGCGCAGCAGGCACGCCACGCGGAAGCGATCGCCACCGACATTCGCACCCGTCTCGTGCGCGTGCGCGAGGCACTGCCGGCGACGTCGACGACCACCACCACGACCACAGCTACGAAGACCGAACCGCGCCGCGTTGACATGTCTGCGGTGATCGACGAGGCCACGCGCGAGGCGCTGGACAAGATGAACCGGGCCGAGGAGAACCGTCGCAAGGGACCGGGCTCGCCGCTTCCCTCGACGATCGAACCGACCCGACCCCGCACGACAACAACCCCGCGGCCTGACCGAGGCCCGGAACGATGAGAGGAGCACGCCATGGCCGATGAGAGCGACGGCATTTCCGAAGCGTTCGAGGGACAGCTCCGCGTCGCGGTGACCGCCGCCGGTCGCGTGGGCGAAATCATCGCCCGACAGCGCGAGGAAGCGGCTCGACGAGCGCAGGCCGAGAGCCAGCAGCAAGCCCGCGAGCTGGCATCCCGGCTCGCCGCCGAACGGCAGTCCGCGCGCGTTGAGCTCAGCGCCGTGTACCGGAACGACTGGTGGGAGCGAGCGACCCCCGAGCAGATCGGCACGACGCTCGCCACGGCGCGCGCGTGGGGCAACGAAGACCCCGAGACCGTGCGCGCCGAGGCGCACATGCGCGACGAGCTACGCGCCCGCTACGGGATCGACGCCGCCCAAGCCGGCGGCGACCCCCAGGCGGTGCAAGTAGCGATCGACGCCGAGCTGTTGCGCCGGCAGTCCGAGACAGAGCGACAGCGCGGCACGGGCGAGGAAGCAGAGGCGGCTCTTCTGATGCGCGAAGTTGACCGCGCCGATCGACAGGCCGAGGCCGCGGACGAGCGCGCCGAGAATGCTCCTGGGGGCTCAGACGAGCGCACCCAAGCCCGCGAAGATGCCCAGGCGCACGAGCGCGCGGCCGAGTCCGCTCGCGCCGAGGCCGGCCCCAAGTACGACTCCGCGGAGCGGCGGGAGAACGACGCGAACCAGCTCGAAGCCAAGGGCATCGACAAGGAAGCCGTGGCCGCGAAGATGCACGCCGACGTCGGTAACGCGAAGCCCGCCACCGAGGCCGTGAAGGGCTTGCCCGCGAACGCCGCGAAGGTGAAGCCGGCACGCTCGGCCGCGGCGCGTGTGCAGCGCTCCGAGTTGGGTCGCTGAGCGGTCGTCTCTCGACGCACGAGAGGGACCGGCCATGTCGGGGTCGGTCCCTCTCG
>NZ_QAJB01000364.1:1887-5814 GCF_003061325.1 Microbacterium sp. HMWF026 | reverse complement strand
GCGCCGCCCCGACGTGCTGCTGCGCGTGCGGCGGGCCGAGGGTCACGAGGTCAGCGCGTGGTGGATGGTCGGCGCCTTCGTCGGCGTCTCTGCCGCTGTGGTCAGCCTGCTGAGCTGGGTGCCCGGCGGGGCCTGAATCGCACGCTTGCTCCCCGAAGCCTGAGCCCTACTGGCTGTCGGCGGAGCCGAGGCGTTCCCGGATCGCATCGAGATCCGCGCGGGCGGTGACGGCTGCGGGCGAGTCACCTCGTGTCGATGGGGTGTCGTCGGTCAGGTCGAGGCCGATCATCTCGGGTGCGGTCCAGCGCCGGGGAGTCGCCTCGAGGGCCGCGGGCGCGGAGACCGCGTCGAGCTTGGTCTCGTCGATGCCGGGGAACTTGCGAGCGGTGACCAGCACACGCGACTCGAGGGATCCCGCGAAGCGGTTGTAGCTGTCGACGGTCTTCTCGATAGCGCGGCGCAGATCGTTGGCGTGGCCGGCGAGGACGCCGACCCGGTCGTAGAGCTCGGTGCCGAGCGCGAAGAGGGTGCGCGCCTCGTCGGAGACGTCCTGCTGGGTCCACGTGAAAGCGACCGTCTTGAGGACGGCCCAGAGGTTGACGGGCGATGCCAGGGCGACGCGGCGCGTGAACGCGTAGTCGAGCAGGGCCGGGTCCTCGTCGAGGGCGGCGGCCAGCAGCGACTCGCTCGGCAGGAAGCACACGACGAATTCGGGACTGGTCGTCAGCCCGGCCCAGTACGCCTTCTTGGCGAGCGCGTCGACGTGCGCGCGGACCGCACGCGCGTGCTGCGACAGGAGCGCGGCGCGCCGGGCGCCCTCTTCTCCGTGCGCCGTCACCGCGATCGCGCTGGCCTTGAGGTACGCGTCGAGGGGGACCTTGGCATCCACCGCCAGAGATTTGCCCCCGGGCAGGCGCACCACCATGTCGGGGCGACCGGCGCCGGCGTCGCTCGAGATCGAGGCCTGCAGGTCGAAGTCGACGTAGCGGGTGAGGCCCGCGGCCTCGACGACGCGGCGCAGCTGCGTTTCTCCCCACACCCCGCGCGTCGTCCCCGACCTCATCGCGGAGGCGAGGGACTCGGTGGTCGCGCGGAGCGCCTCGTCGGCTTCGCGCGAGAGGCGCAGCTGCTCGCCGAGGGCGGAGTACTGCTCGACGCGGTCGCGCTCGAGGCCGTCGACCTTGCGCTGCATGGCGTCGAGGGTTTCGCGCACGGGATCGAGGGCGCGCAGGACGGTCTGCTCGCGGCGCTCGCGTTCCTCGCGCGCGGCCTGATCCGCCCGAGACTGGCCGACCAGCTCGCGATAGAGCGTGGTCTGATGCGCGAGCTGGGCCTCGAGACCCGCGCGCGCGGTCTCGGCCGCCGCCGCTCGGGCGCCGAGGGCCTTCTGCTCGACCGCGGCGCGCGCGGCGACCCGAGCGGACGCGACGAACCACCCGCCGGCGATGCCGAGCGCCAGGGCGAGGATCACGAGGACGAGGGTGATGGCATCCATGGGATCAGCTTGCCCGAGACCTCCGACATCGCCGGAAAGACGGGCCGGAACGGCTCAGGCGACGGCGCGCTCGGCCGGCTCGACGGCGATCTGCGAGATACGCACGCCCAGGTGGGCGGCGAGGGCCTGCACGTCGTCAGCTCCGGCGCGGCGGGCGCAGTCGATCGTGATCTCGGCGCAGGCGACGGCGTCGGCGAGGGCGTCGTGGTGGGCGAAGGGGGAGCAGCCGGCTTCGGCGGCCACCAGCGGCAGGCGGTAGGACGCGAGCGCGTACGTCTTGCGCGACATCTGCACGCTGCAGAGGTAGCGGTAGGGCGGGCAGTCGTCTCCCGTGGCGGCGCAGGCACGACGCAGCACCGACATGTCGAAGCCGGCGTTGTGGGCGACGAGGACGTCCGATCCGGCGAACGCCGTGAGGCGGTCGAGCTGCGTACTCCACGAGGGGGCGTCGGCGACGTGATGCGGCTGGATGCCGTGGATTCCGATGTTGATCGGGGCGAAATGATCGTGCCCGGCGGGGGGTTTGATGAGCCACGATGCCGTCGCGACGACGCGACCGTCGCGCACCCGGGCGAGACCCACGGCGCACGCGGACGCACCGCTGGAGTTCGCCGTCTCGAAGTCGATCGCGGTGAAGTCCAGAGCCACGACTTCACCCTCACCGCACGCGCGGCGTGTCGTCGCGAGGCGCGCCGGGGGTGGTGGCATCCGCTCGGTGAGGCGTCTGTCCGCGCCTCGGGTGTTCGTCAGCGAGGGCCGTGTCGGAGGGGCGGCGTAGGGTCGGGGGCATGACCGATCGTGAGAAGTCGACGTCGTTCGGGCAGGCGGCCGCGGCCTATGAGTCCGGACGTCCCGGGTACCCGGCCGAGGCGGTGTCGTGGCTGCTCGAACCCGTGCGCGAGCCGGCGCGCGCGCTGCGCGTGGCCGACGTCGGCGCCGGGACGGGCAAGCTCACCCGCACGGTCGTCGAACTCGGTGCCGACGTGGTGGCCGTGGATCCGGATGCCGACATGCTCGCCGCCCTGCGCGGATCGGTGCGGGGAGTCCCCACGTTCGTCGGGCGGGCCGAGGCGCTGCCGCTGCCCGACGCCGGGCTCGACGCCGTCGTGATGGGGCAGGCATGGCACTGGGTCGATGTGGAGGCGGCATCCATCGAGGTGGCGCGGAGCCTGCGCAGCGGCGGGGTGCTGGGACTGGTGTGGAACATCCGCGACCACGAGGTCGAGTGGGTCAGGCGCCTGACGGAGGCGATGGGCGGTTCGAACGCCGAGATCCTGCTCAGCACCACGGGGCCCCGCGTCACGGCTCCGTTCACCGACCTCGAACACCGCGCGTGGAGGTGGGAGCGGCCGATCACCCTGCCCCAGCTGCGCGACCTGGTCTTCTCGCGCAGCGACGTCATCACGGCGGGCCCCGAGGAACGGGCCCGCATCGATGCCGCGGTCGACGGGGTCGTGGCATCCGTCCCCGGACTCGCCGACGGAGAAGCCGTCGCGCTGCCGTACGTCACCCACGCGTTCCGCGCGCGGCGGCCCTGACGCGGTGCGCGCCCTCGCGGCCGGGTAACCTGGACTCCCGTGGCTCTTACCATCGGAATCGTCGGCCTTCCCAACGTGGGAAAGTCCACCCTCTTCAACGCCCTGACCAAGAACTCGGTGCTCGCCGCGAACTACCCGTTCGCCACGATCGAGCCCAACGTCGGGGTCGTGAACCTTCCCGATGCCCGGCTGCAGCAGCTCGCCGACGTCTTCCAGAGCGAGCGCCTGGTGCCCGCGGCAGTGTCGTTCGTCGACATCGCCGGCATCGTGCGCGGCGCGAGCGAGGGAGAGGGCCTGGGCAACCAGTTCCTCGCGAACATCCGAGAGGCGGATGCCATCGCCCAGGTCGTCCGCGGTTTCGCCGACGACGACGTGGTCCACGTCGACGGCCAGGTGAACCCGGCCAGCGACATGGAGACCATCAACGCCGAGCTGCAGCTCGCCGACCTGCAGACGCTCGAGAAGGCGATCACCCGGTACGAGAAAGAGGTCAAGGGCAAGAAGCTCGACCCCTCGGTGCTCGATGCCGCGAAGGCCGCGCAGGACGCCCTGCAGCGCGGCGTGCTGCTGTCGGGCTCCGGTCTGGACCTCACGCCGATCCGCGAACTCGGCCTGCTGACCGCCAAGCCCTTCATCTTCGTCTTCAACGTCGACGAGGCCGTCCTCACCGACCAGGCCAAGAAGGACGAGCTCGCGGCCCTGGTGGCTCCCGCGAAGGCCGTCTTCTTGGATGCCAAGATCGAATCCGAGCTGATCGACCTCGACCCCGAGGATGCCGCCGAGCTGCTGGCATCCACCGGTCAGGACGAGTCGGGCCTCGACCAGCTCGCCCGCATCGGCTTCGACACGCTGGGCCTGCAGACCTACCTCACGGCGGGGCCGAAAGAGGCGCGC
>NZ_QAJB01000364.1:0-1877 GCF_003061325.1 Microbacterium sp. HMWF026 | reverse complement strand
TCCCGCAGGGTGCGAAGGCACCGCAGGCGGCCGGCGTCATCCACACCGACTTCGAGAAGGGCTTCATCAAGGCCGAGGTCATCTCGTTCGCCGACCTCGTCGAGCTCGGCTCGGTCGCCGAGGCCCGCGCGAAGGGCAAGGCCCGCCTCGAGGGCAAGGACTACGTCATGCAGGACGGCGACGTGGTGGAGTTCCGCTTCAACAACTGACATCTCGTGGCATCCATGGGCTCCGTCCATCCATTCGGATCGGACGGGGCCAAGTCATTTGTGCCGGCAGACGGGTGGCGGGTCGAGTCTTCTCGCTTCCATCGGGCGCCTTCAGCCGGCGGCCTCGCCGAGGAGCTGTCGCAGAAGTGGGCGTGCGCTCCCGAGCCTCTGG
The DNA here is from genome assembly GCF_003061325.1 of Microbacterium sp. HMWF026. Classification (NCBI taxonomy): domain Bacteria; kingdom Bacillati; phylum Actinomycetota; class Actinomycetes; order Micrococcales; family Microbacteriaceae; genus Microbacterium; species Microbacterium sp. HMWF026. The sequence goes on along the minus strand of NZ_QAJB01000364.1, from coordinate 1,496 downwards.
CATCCTGCATGACGAGAGCCCGCCAGCAGAGGAAGCACAAATGATCAGAGGCAATCGCGCCACCTTCACGGTCCGTAGCCCGACGAGAACTGTGAGCGCGATCTCATCGATGCTCGGGATCGAGCCGACGAATTCGGGCGATATCGGAGAGCTCACACCCGCGGGCCGGTCGGGGAGAGACGTCGCCCCGCAGTCGAGGCGGTATGCGGAGAAGTATTGGTCGCTCTCCACGGTGGAGCATTCGCCCGGCGCGAGCGAAGAAACCGGCTTCTCAGCCCTCCGTGCGCTGCTGGCAGTCCTGCGACCCCATTCTCAGCAGGTATCGGAGCTGCGGGAAGACGGCGAGACAAGGATCTGGTGGTCCGGCGATTCCGACAGTGAACAGGGGGGATTCGTCCTGCAGATCGACATGATCGAATCCCTCGCAGAACTGGGCTGCGACGTCTACGGCACGGCGTATCTCGACGACGGCGAAGGAGCCGACGTCGGACGAGGCCACCCTCCAGTAGCGCCGACGCGCGCCCCCCCCGTTCAGTAAGGTCATCGCATGAACGCCGACTCGACCACGACCCGGTCGCGGACGGATCGTCGCGCGCAGGTGCGGGCGATCCTGACGGGGTCGGTGCCCAACCTCGTGCAGTGGTTCAACCTGTACGTGTACGCGACCTTCGCGCCGTACTTCCGCACCGAGTTCTTCGACCCGGATTCTGCGGACTCGCTCGTGTGGGTCTACGCGCTCTTCGCCGTGACCTTCCTCGTGCGCCCGCTCGGCTCGTGGATCTTCGGTCGCCTCGCCGACACGGGCGGGCGCGAGCGCGCGCTCGTGGCCGCGGTGACGCTGATGTCGGCGGCATCCCTCGTCCTGGCGGCGACTCCGACCGAACGGGTGATCGGGGTGTGGGCGGCGGTCATCCTGGTGGTGGTGAGCGTCGTGCAGGGCGTCGCCGCCGGCGGCGGGTATGCGGCCGCGGCGGTGCTGTTGTCGGAGTCGGGCACGCGCGGTCGTCGCGGGTTCTTCTCGTCGTTCCAGGGCGCCACGATCGTCGGGGGTCTGGTGCTCGCGCAGGGGCTGCTGCTCGTCCTGCTGCTGGCCGGTGATCGCGCGGACGTCGCGGCCTGGGGCTGGCGGGTCGCGTTCGCCGCGAGCGGGCTCGCGGGGCTCGTCTCGCTGTGGTGGGCGCGCTCGGCCCGTCGCGCCGCACGGACGGCGTCGAAGGGCGGGGCGTCGACGATGTCGGAACTTTTCCGCGGATACTGGCGCCCGCTGCTCTGGGTCATCCTGCTCACGGCCGGGGGCAGTGCGGCGTTCTACACCGCGACCGTCACCGTGCCGTATCTCATCCGCGAGACGTTCTTCGCCGACGGCGGGGCGGCCGCGGAGCGCGCCTCGACGGGGCTCGTCCTGGCCGCGTTCGTGATCCTGATGCTCATGCAGCCCCTCGGTGGGGCGCTCAGCGACCGCATCGGACGCAAACCGCTGCTCGTCGTCTTCGGGG
>NZ_QAJB01000363.1:0-2976 GCF_003061325.1 Microbacterium sp. HMWF026 | reverse complement strand
CAACGGAACGGATGCCGTCCCCACCCTCGACGAGTTCGTCGCGCTCGTCCAGCAGGGCCAGGTGCGGTACGTGATCGAACCCGCCGGGCAGTGGAACGGCAGCCGTGGCGGTGGCCTGTCGAGCGGCGACGAGAGCTCGGCCTCGGCGCAGATCCGCACGTGGGTGGGGCAGCACTGCGCCGTCGACGCGAGCGCCCCGTCCACCGTGTACGCGTGCGGGTGACGGACGGCGCGCGGTCCAGCGCTACAGCGTCCGGTTCAAAAACTCCAGGCCCGTCTCGCGGAACGCCCGCGAGCCCGGCGCGTTCACGTGATGCCGCTTCGGGATGTCGGCGAACTCGCCGCGCGGCAGCAGCCCCGCGAGATGCGCGGACTGATCGTGGATGGGGTCGTCGGTGCCCGTCGCGATGAGCACCGGCTGCTGCGGAGGAGCGCTCGGATCGGGGTCGGTCTCGCCGAGGCGCATACCCTCGGCGATCGCCACGAGCGCGCGCAGGTCGTTGCCCGGCACGCGCTCGGCGAGCGAGACGTACCGCTGGGTGGTCGCGTCCTCGACGGGCGTGCCGTGGTCGAGGAAGGCACGCGCCTGGTCGACGCGCAGGCGTGCCAGCGGTCGTCCGTCCGGGATGCCGCCGAGCACCGCCCGCTCGACGTGCTCGGGGGCGTCGACCGCGAGCTGCCAGCCCACGCGACCGCCGAGGGAGTAGCCCAGGTAGCGCACCTGGTCGACGAGGTAGGTGTCGAGAACCGCGACGAGGTCGGACACGAGCGTCGGCATCGTGTACGCCGCCGCATCGTGGGGCTTCTCGCTCTCGCCGTGACCGCGCTGGTCGACCGCGATCACGCGAAAGCCCGCCCGCAGCAGATCCCGCACCCAGCCGGTGTTGACCCAGTTGTCGCGGGTGCTCGATCCGAAGCCGTGCACGCACAGCACGGGGTCGGCGTCGACGTCGCCCCACGAGTACGTTGCCAGGCGCACGTTGTCGCCGACGAGGACGGACTGCGCGGGGGGCATCTCGGTGAGGGCGGGGACGGCATCCATTCCCCCGATCCTGGCAGAACGCCGAGTGGCGCGCCCGTAGTGGTCATAGTGGTCGTATGGGGTTTACGCGCGCCGAGTTGGAATCGTTCCGGGATGCCACCATCCCCCCGCTCGTCGAGCCCGGGGTGCGATTGCTGTTCGTCGGGATCAATCCCGGCCTGTGGACGGCGGCGACCGGAACGCCCTTCGCGCGTCCGGGCAACCGGTTCTGGCCGGCGTTGGTGACCGCGGGGATCCTGCCCCGCCTGCCGCGGTACGCCGAACCGCTGAGCCCCGACGACCGGCGGATGATCTTCGACGCCGGGGTGGGGGTGGACAACCTCGTCGCCCGCGCGACCGTCCGGGCCGACGAGCTGTCCCGCGACGAACTCCGCGCCGGGGCGACCGCCCTGGCAGGCCGCGTAGCCGCGTGGCGACCGCGAGCGGTGGCCGTGGTCGGGCTGACGGCGTACCGGCAGGGCTTCGGGCGTCCTCGAGCGGTGGCGGGGCGTCAGGACGACGACATCGCGGGGGTTGCGACCTGGGTGCTTCCGAACCCGAGCGGGCTCAACGCCCACGACACGGTGGAGTCCTTCGCCCGTGCGTACGCCGGGCCCGCCCGCGCGGCGGGGGTGATCGGGTGAGCGGGCGCGATCGGGACACCGAGTCGATGCCCACCCGACGGATCGCCGCGTCGATCGCCCTGGCGGCGACGATCGCGGCGGGGCTCGCCACGCGCGCCGCCGTCGTCCCCGAGCTGCTCGGCGACGTGGCCGGAGACGCGCTGTACACGGTCGCGGTGTACGCCGGAACGGTGCTGCTCGCGCCGCGCCTGCGGCCCGCGGTCGTCGGGCTGATCGCCGGCGGGTGGAGCGTCGCCGTCGAGCTCCTCCAGGCCACCGGCATCCCGATCGCTCTCGCTGGGGCCTTCCCCCCGATCGCCCTCGTCCTCGGCACCGGGTTCGACCCGCGCGACCTCGTCGTGTACGTCGCCGCGGCGGTCGCGGCTTCTTCCATCGACGTGGGCGCGGGGGCGGCCCGACGCACCCGCCGCGGGGCCGCACCCCTCCTCCCGACCCCGGAACCGAACCGGTCGGTGGGGGAGGGCGAGGGCCCCGCGTGACGTCCCGGGTATCGTGACCGGTCCAGCCGACGAGGGGAGCGGGCGATGCGCATACGGTTCGAGGGCGAGGTCTTCCGCTGGGAGGCGCGTTCCGACAGCGACTGGTACTTCGTCGCGCTTCCGCCCGCGCTCAGCGACGACATCCGCGAGACGCAGACGTACCGCCGGGGCTTCGGCGGGGTGCGGGTCGAGGCGACGATCGGGTCGTCGACCTGGCGGACGTCGATCTTTCCGCAGGCGGGCGGGGTCTACGTGCTGCCGCTGAAGAGGGCCGTCCGCGACGCACAGCGCATCGCCCCCGACGGTGTCGTCGAGGTCGACCTCTTCGTGATCGACGCCTGAGCGCGATGCCCGCCCTGCTCGCCGCCTGGGGCGTCCTGGCCGTGGCCGGGGTCGCGCTCGCCGTCATCGACGTCCGGCGGCACCGCCTGCCGGATGCCGTGGTGCTCCCCGCCCTGGCGCTCTCGCTGGGGCTGCTGGCGCTCGCCGCCGCCGCGCTCGACGAGCCCGCGCGTGCTCACGGCGTCGTCGGGGGAGCCCTCCTGGCCTTCGCGCTGTGCGCGGCCGTGCACCTGGCGCGCCCGTCGGCCCTCGGTGGGGGAGACGTCAAACTCGCCGCCCTGGTGGGCGCCCACCTCGGCTGGTTCGGCGCTGAGGCCGTGGCATCCGCCCTCGCCCTGGCCGGCGTCCTGGGCGGGTGCGCGGCCGCGGGCGTCCGGCTCGCGGGGATGCGGCGGGCGGAACTGGCGTACGGGCCGTATCTGCTCGGCGGGGCGTGGTGGCGGATCCTGCACGGGTGAGCGCGCGCGGCGGTGCGACGGGCGCCCGGTGC
>NZ_QAJB01000362.1:0-2769 GCF_003061325.1 Microbacterium sp. HMWF026 | reverse complement strand
CCCTTCCCCGTTCCGAGGAGCACCATGCCCATCGCCGCCGATGACCCCCGCCTGATCGCCCCCTACGAGGCCGCGGCGACCCGCTACGACGACGTGCCCTTCCTGCGCGCCGGGGCCAGCGGCATCCCCCTCCCCCGCATCTCTCTGGGGCTGTGGCAGAACTTCGGTTCCGCGCGCCCGCTCGACGTCCAGCGCGAGATCCTGCGCCACGCCGTGGACCGCGGGATCGTGCACATCGACCTCGCCAACAACTACGGCCCGCCCTACGGCGCCGCCGAGACGACCTTCGGCACCGTGCTCGACAGCGACCTGCGTCGCTACCGCGACGAGCTGTTCCTCTCGACCAAGGCCGGCTACGACATGTGGCCCGGCCCCTACGGCGACGGCGGTTCGCGCAAGTACCTCGTGCGCTCGCTCGAGCAGAGCCTGACCCGCATGCGCACCGATTACGTGGATGTGTTCTACTCCCACCGCGTCGACACCGAGACGCCGATCGAAGAGACCGTCCACGCGCTCGCCGACATCGTGCGCAGCGGCAAGGCGCTGTACGCGGGGATCTCGAACTACCCCGCCGCCCTCACCCGGCGCGCGCACGAGCTGCTCGCCGCCGAGGGCGTGCGGCTGTTCGTGCACCAGCCGCGCTACTCGCTCTTCGACCGCACGCCCGAGGAGGACCTGTTCCCGACCCTGCGTGAACTCGCGGTCGGAAGCGCCGTCTTCTCTCCCCTGGCGCAGGGCCTTCTGACCGCGAAGTACCTCGACGGCACGGTGCCGGCCGACTCGCGCGCCGCGGACAGCCGCTTCCTGGACTCCTCGGCCCTGACCGACGACTACCTCGAGCGCATCCGCGGCATCGACGGCGTGGCGCGTGAGGCCGGCCTGTCGATCCCCCAGCTCGCCGTCGCGTGGGTGCTGCGCGACCCGGTGGTCACAACGGCGATCATCGGGGCCTCGCGCACGAGCCAGATCGACGACGCGGTGGCCGCGAGCACGACCACGCTGAGCGACGACGTCCTCTCGGCGCTCGAGCCGTTCGCGGCCGGGGTCGGCGAGCGCATCGCCTGACCGGGGTACGCAGCACACCCGCGGTGCCGGCGCAAGCGTCGAGCCATCGGGCGGTCGATCGCGTGTGATGGAACTTCGCACACGCGATCGAAGGAGGCGTCATGGGTGTCGGACGATGGATCGGAACGGGCGCGGTCGGACTCGCGGGAGCGATCCTCGCGCGCACGGCGATCGGGCGCGCGGCTGCCGCCGGAACGGTCGCCTACCGGGTCTGGAAGGACCCGAAGGTGCAGAAGATCCGCCGCAAGGTGCAGGCGAAGCTGCTCAAGCAGCGCCAGGCGCGCTGAGAGATGGTCGCCGGGCGCGGGATGCGTCCCGGCCCGGCGACGACCTCACCCGGCGGTACCGGTCCCGAGCGGCAGCGGTGAGACCGGCTTGGTCACCGCGAACGCGAACGTCGTGTCGATCGACGACAACGACGGGATCGCGCGGAGGTGCTCGCGCAGGAGCTTCTCGTACTCCTCGAAGCTCGGGGTGACGATGCGGACCAGGTAGTCCCAGTCCCCCGCGAGCAAGTGCGCCTCGACGATGTGCGGGATCGCCCGCAGGCGCTGCTCGACGGCATCCACCGTCGACCCCTCGTGCGAGGCGAGTCGCAGGCGGACGAAGGCCGTGATGGTCAGGTCGACGGCCTTGGGCGAGACGACGGCGCGGTAGCCCTCGATGATGCCCGCTTGCTCGAGCTGCCGCACGCGGCGCAGGCACGGCGACGGCGACAGGCCCACGCGATCGGCGAGCTCCTGATTGGTGAGGCGTCCGTCCTGCTGCAGCTCGCGCAGGATGAGCTGATCGATGCGGTCGAGCGACGTCATAGGGCAGATTCTGCCAATATCTGCGCTGCTACGGCAATGTTCGCAATCGCCTGCGCGCCGACCATTTCTACGCTCGGCTCGTGACCGTCTTCCCCCTGCCGCGGACCGTCGCGCCCGCGCGCGGCGCGCTCACCGGCATCGCGGCCCTGGCGGCGGTCATCTGCCTGTGGTCGTCCTTCGCTCTGTCCACCCGTGCGCTCGAAAGCACGGGAATGACCGTGGCGGATGCCGCGATCGTCCGCTTCGGCGTGCCCGCGCTGCTGCTGATCCCGTGGATGCCGCGCACCCTGCGCCGCCTCCGCGGCGAGCGGCGGGGGGCCCTCGCCCTCGTCCTGCTGGCGGGTCTGCCCCACTTCCTGCTGTTCGCCGGAGGTGCGCACCTCACCTCGGCCGCGCTGACGGGGCTGCTCGTGCCGGGGACCGTCCCCGTGTTCGTCACCCTGCTGCTCGTGGCCCGCCATCGTCGCGCGCCCTCGCGGCGCCGGCTGACGGCGCTGGGCCTCATCGTGGCGGGGGTCGCCGCCAGCGCCGTCCTCACCGGCGGGTCGGGTGGACCCGGCGGGATCGCCGTGCTGCTCGCCGCCGGCTTCGTGTGGGCCGCCTACACACTGGGGCTCGCCCGCACCAGCCTGGACCCCGTCGGCGTCATCGCGATCGTCTCGCTGAGCTCGCTGATCGCAGCGCTCGTCCTCGCCGCCACCGGCGCGATGCCCTCGCACCTCTTCACGGGCGGGATCGACCCGGGCGCGTGGGGCGCCTACGCGCTCGTGCAGGGCGTGGGCACCGGACTGCTCTCGACCGCCTGCTACGTGGTCGCCGTGAAGCACCTAGGCAGCAGCATCCCCGCCGCCGCCGGAGCGCTCAGCCCGGTCCTCACAGCGCTCCTCGCGGT
>NZ_QAJB01000361.1:0-2729 GCF_003061325.1 Microbacterium sp. HMWF026 | reverse complement strand
ATGTCGGAGGCCCCGCTTAGACTTGACCCCGCCATGACCGACGCCTCCACGCCTCTCATCGTCGGCGGTCCCGCACCGTCGGACGCCCGCCCCGACGCCGACCTCCTGCAGGGGCTGAACGGCCCCCAGCGCGAGGCCGTCACCTATCGCGGGCAGGCGTTGCTCATCGTCGCCGGTGCCGGGTCGGGCAAGACCAGCGTGCTCACGCGCCGCATCGCCTCGCTGCTGCGTACGCGCGAGGCCTACCCCAGCCAGATCCTCGCGATCACCTTCACCAACAAGGCCGCGGGCGAGATGCGCGAGCGCGTGCACCAGCTGATCGGGCAGAAGGCCGACGGCATGTGGATCTCGACGTTCCACTCCGCGTGCGTGCGCATCCTGCGGCGCGAGGCCGAGCAGTTCGGCTTCACCAAGTCGTTCACGATCTACGACTCGGGCGACTCCCGCGCGCTCATCAAGCGGCTGGTCAAAGAGCACGAGGGCGATTCGTTCGGCCTCACGCCGGCTGGAACGCAGAGTCGCATCTCCAAGCTCAAGAACGAGCTCGCCGACGCCGAGTCCTACGCGCGGTCCGCCAACATGAGCGACCCGGCCGAGCGCGTGTTCGTCGAGATCTTCTCGTCCTACCAGCGCGAGCTGCAGCGGGCGAACGCCTTCGACTTCGACGACCTCATCGCGCAGACCGTGTATCTGTTCCGCGCCTTCCCGCAGGTGGCCGACGTGTACCGCAAGCGGTTCCGGCACATCCTCGTCGACGAGTACCAGGACACCAACCACGCGCAGTACGCGCTCATCCACGAGCTGACGCGGCCCGTCGGATCCGACGCCGAACCCTTCTCGTCGGGCGGGATGATGATCTTCGAGGCGGAGCCCGCGGGTGACGACGCCGCGTCGCTCACCGTCGTCGGTGACTCCGACCAGTCGATCTACGCGTTCCGCGGCGCCGACATCCGCAACATCAGCGAGTTCGAGCGCGACTACCCCGGCGCCAAGGTCGTGCTGCTCGAGCAGAACTACCGCTCGACGCAGAACATCCTGTCGGCCGCCAACGCGGTCATCGCCAACAACTTCGACCGCAAAGACAAGAAGCTCTGGACCGACGTCGGCGCCGGCGACCCGATCATCGGCTTCACCGGCTACTCGCAGCACGACGAGGCGCAGTTCGTCGCCGACGAGATCGAGTCGCTGCACAAGAAGGGCCTGCCGTACTCGGGCGTCGCGGTGTTCTACCGCACCAACTCGCAGTCCCGTGCGCTTGAAGAGATCTTCATCCGCTCGGCGGTGCCCTACAAGATCATGGGCGGCACCAAGTTCTACGAGCGCGCCGAGATCAAGGACGCCCTCGCCTACCTGATCGCCGTCGCCAACCCCGCCGACGGCATGGCGGTGCGCCGCATCCTGAACCGTCCCCGTCGGGGTATCGGAGACGTCACCGAGACCGCGATCGCCCGTTACGCCGCCGAGCACGGCATCACCTTCCGCGACGCGCTCGCGAACTCCGCGCAGATCGGCGTGGGGCCCAAGCTGCAGAAGGCCATCGATCAGCTCGACGCCGTGCTCACCGAAGCGACGGCGATCATGCTGCCGGCATCCGGAGAACTCGCTCCCTCCACCTCGGTCACCGAAGGACTCACGCTGCTGCTGAACAAGAGCGGCTACTTCGACGCGTTGCGGGCGAGCAAAGACCCGCAGGACGAAGCGCGCCTCGAGAACCTCGACGAACTCGTCGCCGTCACCCGCGAATTCGCGCGCAACAACCCCGAGGGCACGATCATCGACTTCCTCACCGAGGTGACCCTCGTGGCCGATGCCGACGACCTCGACGACGCGTCCGGGTCGGTGTCGCTCATGACCCTGCACACCGCCAAGGGCCTCGAATACGACGCCGTGTTCCTCACCGGCGTCGAAGAAGACCTGCTGCCGCACCGCATCTCGGCCAACGAGCCCGGCGGACCTCAAGAGGAACGGCGCCTGTTCTACGTCGGCATCACCCGCGCGCGCAAGCGCCTGCACGTGTCGCTCGCGATGACCCGCGCGCAGTTCGGCGAGGTCACCGTCGCCATGCCGAGCCGGTTCCTGCAAGAGATCCCCGCCGACCTGATCGACTGGCGTCAATCGCCGGGAGATGTCAACGGACGCGGGGGATCGCAGTCCCGAGCGCTGAACGCGCGGGGACGCCGACCCGGCCAGCCGGGCGGCAACCGCTACGGCGACGACCTCGTGCCGCTGCCCAAGCGCGCCCCGGCCGACCCCAGCAAATTCCCCAACCGCATCCCGGCCAAGGTCCGCGACAACGGCGACATGCAGCTCGCCGCCGGCGACCGCATCCGGCACGACGACTTCGGCGAAGGACGCGTCGACGCCGTCACCGGCGAGGGCGCGAAGCGCGTCGCCCACGTGCGCTTCGACACGGTCGGGCCCAAGAAGCTGCTCGTCAAGATCGCGCCCATCAGCAAGCTGTAGGGCGGGCCGTCGCGGCCGCCACGGGGGAGCGCCCGGATAGGCTTGCCCAATGGCTCTCTTCTCGCGCCGCAAGAATTCCGACTCCGACGACGCATCGGTCTCCCGGCCCGACTCCACAATCGAACCGGGCGAACAGCCCGTCGACCCCTCGGGTCCGAGCGACGCCGCCCCCGCGCCCGCGGCGGCCGAGACGACCCCGACGGTCGGCATCTCGATGTCGTCCTTCCGTGGCGTCGGCGCCGGCCCCGACACCCCCGCCGCCGAGT
>NZ_QAJB01000360.1:8649-11324 GCF_003061325.1 Microbacterium sp. HMWF026 | reverse complement strand
GGACGGGGGAGCGGATGCCGGGGGCCTGGGCACCGCGTAGCCTGGGACGGATATGGCACATCTGCTCGGGGGCGAAGCCCTGCACCTGGAATACCCGACCAAGGTCGTCTTCGACTCCGTCTCGCTCGGCGTGAACGAGGGGGACCGCATCGGCATCGTCGGCCGCAACGGCGACGGCAAGTCGAGCCTGCTTGGCATGCTCGCCGGCATTCGCGAGCCCGACGGTGGGCGCGTCACGGTCCGCGGCGGCGTGACGGTGGGGGTGCTCGATCAGCAGGACACCCTCGACGACGACGACACGATCGGCCACGCGGTGGTGGGCGACCGGCCCGAGCACGAGTGGGCGGGCGACGCCCGCACGCGCGACGTGATCGCGGGCCTGCTCGGCGACCTGCCCTGGGACGCGCGCCTCGGCGACCTGTCCGGCGGTCAGCGCCGCCGCGTGGCCCTGGCCAAGCTGCTGTCCGGCGACTGGGACGTGCTCTTCCTCGACGAACCCACCAACCACCTCGACGTCGAGGCGATCACGTGGCTCGCCGGGCACCTCAAGAAGCGGTGGGCGCCGAGCGTGGGCGGCCTGCTCGTCGTGACGCACGACCGGTGGTTCCTCGACGAGATCTGCACCGCGACCTGGGAGGTGCACGACCGCATCGTCGAGCCCTTCGAGGGCGGCTACGCCGCGTACATCCTGCAGCGCGTCGAACGCGACCGGCAGGCGGCATCCATCGAGCAGCGGCGTCAGAACCTGGCCCGCAAAGAGCTCGCGTGGCTGCGCCGCGGCGCGCCGGCGCGCACGTCCAAGCCGAAGTTCCGCATCGACGCGGCCAACGAGCTGATCGCCGACGTGCCCGAGATCCGCGACAAGGTGGCCCTGCAGTCCCTCGCGGTCGCGCGTCTCGGCAAGGACGTGGTCGACCTGCTCGACGCGGGCGTCAGCTACGGCGATCACACGGTCCTCAAGGACGTGGAGTGGCGCATCGCGCCCGGTGAGCGCACCGGCATCCTGGGCGTGAACGGCGCGGGCAAATCGACGCTGCTCAACCTCGTCACCGGGTCGCTCGAACCCACCAGCGGGCGCGTCAAGCGCGGCAAGACCGTCAAGGTCGCGACCCTCACCCAGCGCCTGGACGAACTCGACCAGCACCTGAACGACCCCGTGCGCGTGGTCATCTCGTCGCTGCGCACGACCTACTCGTTCGGCGCGGGGTCCAAGGCGCAGGAGCTCACCCCGGGTCAGCTGCTCGAGCGTCTCGGGTTCTCGAGCGCGCAGCTCTCGACGCCCGTCAAAGACCTGTCCGGCGGTCAGAAGCGGCGTCTGCAGCTGCTGCTCGTCATCCTCGACCAGCCCAACGTGCTGATCCTCGACGAGCCCACCAACGACCTCGACACCGACATGCTCGCCGCGATGGAGGACCTGCTCGACTCGTGGTCGGGCACGCTGATCGTCGTGTCGCACGACCGGTACTTCCTCGAGCGCGTGACCGACCAGCAGTACGCGATCCTCGACGCGCGGCTGCGTCACCTCCCCGGCGGCGTCGACGAGTATCTGCGTCTGCGGTCGCTCCAGGATGCCGAGCCCTCGCGCCCGGCCGCGAGCGGCGGCGCCGCGGCTGCTCCGGGTCTGCAGGGCGCCGAGTTGCGCGCGGCGCAGAAAGAGGCGTCCGCGACCGAACGGCGCATCGAGAAGCTGCAGCAGCAGATCGACAAGGCCAAGGCGGCCCTGGCCGATCACGATCAGTCGGATTACGTCGGGCTCGGGGCCGAGATGCAACGCATCTCGGGCCTCGAAGCCGAGCGCGACAAGCTCGAGCTGCAGTGGTTCGAGCTGACTGAGCGGATCGGCTGACGCCGACGAGCGATCGTCAGTGCACGGCGTATTCGAGCAGCACGATGAAGATGCCCAGGCACGCGGTCGCGAAGGCGCCCACCAGGCGCATCACCAGGCGTGCGCCGCGTCGCGCGTAGGCGAAGTACCCCAGCACGCCGAGGACGACGAACGTCGACCACATGCTGAGGTCGGAGGCGTCGTCCACCGACATGCCGGACACCGCGGCGTAGATCAGCAGCAGGACGGACGGCACCGAGGCGTACAGCATGCCGGCGCCGTGGCGCATGCCCTCGCGGGTGGCGCGCCGCAGGCCGTGGGTCGCGTGCTCGGTGAGGGTGTGCGCGAAGACGTGCGCGATGAAGAAGACGACCAGCGACGTCGCCGCGCTCTCGAGCACCTCGCCGACCGTTTCGGCGTGATCGTCGGCGATCGTCACGAACGCCGCGAAGACGATGAGGCCGTAGATGGCGGCGGGGGAGCGGAAGCGCACGTCGAACCAGGCCTTGACGCGCTCCCACCGCGTGAGCGGAGCAGCCGGGGCGCTCACGCGTCGAACCCCAGGCTGAGCTTGCGAAGGAGCGTCGCGAGGCGGTCGCGGTCGCTGCGCGCCAGACCCTCGAGCAGCAGGGCCTCGGCGTCGACGAGGCGGGTGATGGCGGCATCCACCCGGATACGGCCGTCGTCGGTCAGCGTCACGAGGATGCTCCGTCCGTCGCCCGGGTCGGCTTCACGGCGCACGAACCGGCGGGCGACGAGCCGGTCGATGCGGTTGGTCATGGTGCCGCTGGACACGAGCGTCTGCTGCAGCAACTGCTTGGGGCTGAGCTGGTACGGCTCTCCGGCGCGC
>NZ_QAJB01000360.1:0-8639 GCF_003061325.1 Microbacterium sp. HMWF026 | reverse complement strand
GCTCTCGCGACACCTCGACATCGCCCGCAAAGAGGCGTTCCGTCGCAGCGACATCGAATCGTGGGAGTGGGACGTGCTGTCGGCGCTGCGACGGAACGCCTCTTTGCGGGCGATGTCGAGGTGTCGCGAGAGCCGAGCGACGCGCGAGAGCACCTCGAGGGGAGAGAAGTCCAGGTCGGGGCGCTGACGCACCCACGCGTCGACGATGCGGTCGACCTCGTCGCTGTCCCGGCTCACCCCCTCATTATGTCGAGAGCCCGTCCCCGTGAGCGCGCCGCCGGCACCGGACGAACGCCCGGCGTCCACGTCTGGCAGACTTGACCGGTGCCCGCGGGCACGGTCCGCCGTGGTGTAACGGCAGCACGACAGCCTTTGGAGCTGTTAGGTCTAGGTTCGAATCCTGGCGGCGGAGCATGACATCACCGACCGAGTTGGCCGTCGTCGTCCTCGCAGCGGGTCAGGGAACGCGCATGCGCTCCCGAACTCCCAAGGTGCTGCACCCGGTGGGTGGCCGGCCGCTCGTCGGTCACGTGCTCGACACCGCGGCCTCGCTCGACCCGGCCCGCATCGTCGTGGTCGTGCGCCACGAGCGCGAGCTCGTCGCCGAGACCGTGACGGAGCTCGCCCCCGGCGTCGTGATCGTCGATCAGGACGAGATCCCCGGCACGGGTCGAGCTGTCGAGGTCGCCCTCGACGCCCTCGGAGACTTCGCCGGAGACGTGCTGGTGCTCAGCGCCGACGTCCCCCTGCTCGAGACGGGCACGCTCACCGAGCTCCTCGCGACCCACCGCACCGGCGGCAGCGCCGTGACGCTGCTGAGTGCCCGCGTCGACGAGCCGTTCGGCTACGGCCGCATCCTGCGCGACGAGGCGGACGGCGTCCGCCGCATCGTGGAGCAGAAGGATGCCACGGCCGACGAGGCCGCGGTCACCGAGATCAACGTCGGGGTCTACGTCTTCCAGTCGGCGCCGCTGCGCGAGCAGCTCGCGCTCGTGGGGACGGCCAACGCACAGGGCGAGAAGTACCTCACCGACGTGATCGGGCTCCTGCGCGACGCGCAGCGCGGGGTCTCGGCATCCCTCACCGCCGACGCCTCAGCCGCGCTCGGCGTCAACGACCGCGTGCAGCTGTCCGAGGCGGGGCGCACGCTCAACGCCCGCACGGTGCGACGCTGGCAGCTCGAGGGCGTGACCGTGGTCGACCCGTCCACGACCTGGATCGACGTCACCGCGACCCTCGCCCCCGACGTCACGATCCTCCCCAACACGCACGTGCGGGGCGCGACGGTGATCGCGGCCGGCGCCACGATCGGCCCCGACACGAGCCTGGTCGACTGCGAGATCGGCGAGGACGCCACGGTCACCCGCACCGACGGCACGCTCGCCGTCGTCGAGGCCGGTGCGACCGTCGGTCCCTTCGCGTACCTGCGCGCCAACGCGCGCGTGGGTGTCAACGGCAAGGTGGGCACGTTCGTCGAGGTCAAGAACTCCTCGATCGGCGAGGGCAGCAAGGTCCCGCACCTGTCGTACATCGGCGACACCGAGATCGGTCGCGGCGTCAACCTGGGTGCGGGCGCGATCACCGCCAACTACGACGACATCGCCAAGCACCGCACCGTCATCGGCGACGAGGTGCACAGCGGATCGCACAACGTCTTCGTCGCGCCGGTTACGATTGGAGCCGGTGCCAAGACGGGTGCCGGAGCGGTCATCCGCAAGGACGTCCCGGCCGGTGCCCTGGCGCTCAGCGTGTCCCCCCAGCGCAACATCGAGGGGTGGGTCGAGAAGAACCGACCGGGTACTGCAGCGGCCGACGTGGCCGCGCGGGCTCGGGCTGAACAGGAAGCGGCCGATGGCTCGTAAGAAGAATCGTGTAGACCTCGACCGCGACAACGGCATCGCCCCCGGGCTCGTCGCCAAGACCAAGAAGCGGCTCGTCGTCGCGTCGGGTCGCTCGCACCCCGAGCTGGCCGCGCAGGTCGCGCAGCACCTGGGCACCGAGCTGGCGCCCACCGAGCACCGCACCTTCGCCTCGGGCGAGATCTACACCCGCTTCGAGGTGTCGATCCGCGGATGCGACGTCTTCGTCGTGCAGTCCTTCGGCCCGCCGGTCAACGAGTGGCTCATGGAGCTGCTCATCATGCTCGACGCGCTCAAGCGCGCGTCGGCCAAGCGCATCACGGTCGTCGCCCCGTACTTCCCGTACTCCCGTCAGGACAAGAAGGGCCGCGGCCGCGAGCCCATCAGCGCTCGTCTGGTCGCCGACCTGCTCAAGACCGCCGGCGCCGACCGCATCATGAGCGTCGACCTGCACGCCGCGCAGATCCAGGGATTCTTCGACGGCCCGGTCGACCACCTGTTCGCCAAGCCCGTGCTGCTCGAGCACTTCGAGCAGGGCCTGACCGGCGAGGACCGCGAGACCCTCACGGTCGTCTCTCCCGACATGGGCCGCGTGCGCGTGGCCGACACCTGGTCCGACAGCCTCGGCGCGCCTCTCGCGATCATCCACAAGCGTCGCGACCCGAAGGTCGCCAACCAGGTCTCGGTGCACGAGATCGTCGGTGACGTGAAGGGCCGCACCTGCCTGCTGGTCGACGACATGATCGACACCGGCGGCACCATCCAGAAGGCTGCGCAGGCGCTCAAGGCCAGCGGCGCCCGCAAGGTCATCGTCGCGGCCACGCACGCCATCTTCAGCGACCCGGCCACGCAGCGACTCCAGGATGCCGCGATCGACGAGGTCGTGGTCACCGACACCGTGCCGCTGCCCGTCGAGCGGCGTTTCGACCGCCTGACAGTGCTGCCCATCGCCCCGCTGCTCGCCCGCGCGATCCACGAGGTGTTCGAGGACGGCTCCGTGACGAGCATGTTCGGCGGCGACGCGTAACGTTCGATCCTTGCGCGCAGCCGTCTCCCTCCCGGAGGCGGCTGCGCGCGTTTGGGGCTCGGCGCCGCCGTCAGTTCCCCGCGGGCGTGCGGGGCGGCTCTCCGATACGGGGGAGCGGTGGCGGCCCGGACGCCGGCTCACAGGCCGCACAAAAGAATGAACCGGCTCGGCGCCGAGGTCGTGTCCCTACCGTGAGCACGAACCGCGCCGCGAGGCACGACCGAAGGAGGACCCCCATGATCCGCACCGCAGCCGTACCCCGTCCCGTCCGCATCGGCACCGCCCTGCTGGGCGTCGCCGGCATCGCCACCCTCGCCGGGTGCGCGGGAGGCGCCACCGGCGCGGCCGCCCCCGCCGAGAGCGCCGCAGCCCCCGCCGCCTCGTCGCCCGCCTCGACCGGCGCCGCCGCGGGGTCGAGCGCGTCGGGCACGTACAAGGACGGCCAGTACGAGGCCACGGGCCAGTACGCCACGCCCGAGAGCGTCGAGACGGTCGACGTGACGCTGACGATCGCCGGTGACACGGTCACGGCCGTCGAGGTCACCGGAGACCCGCAGGCCGCGGAGTCCCGCCGCTATCAGAGCGAGTTCATCGGCGGCATCCAGGACGAGGTCGTCGGCAAGAAGCTCGACGAGATCTCGGTCAGCAAGGTCGCCGGCTCCTCGCTCACCAGCGGCGGGTTCAACAAGGCCGTCGACGCGATCAAGACCGAGGCCAAGGCCTGACCGACATGCCCGCCCCGACCGCGACGCGCGCGTCATGGACGTTCGACGCGATCGGCACGTCGTGGGCGATCGAGACGGCGGCGCCCCTGCCCCCGCTCGCCCGCGACGCCGTGGCCGCGGCCGTGGACCGGTTCGACCGCGAGTGGTCGCGCTTCCGCGACGACTCGCTGGTGTCGGCGCTCGCGGCGGGGCGGGTGGCATCCGTCCCCCTTCCCGAGGACGCGGATGCCATGCTCTCGCTGTACGACGAGCTCGACGCGGCGACCGGTGGGGCGGTCAACCCGCTCGTGGGCGAGGCGCTCGCGCGACTGGGCTACGACGCGCGCGTCAGCCTGATGCCGCGGGGGGAGCCGCGTCCGGCTCCCGCGTGGCGCGAGACGCTGCGGTGGGACGGCTCGCTCTCGCTCGCGGCGCCCGCGACGATCGACGTCGGTGCGCTCGGCAAGGGTCGGCTGGTCGATCGGGTGCTCGACGTCGTCGCCTCCCACGCGCCGGGCGACGTGGTCGTCGACGCCTCGGGCGACCTGGCCGCCCGCGGCGCGCCCGTGCGCGTCGGTCTCGAGCATCCGTACGACGCCTCGCGCGCGATCGGCGTCGTGACCGTGGCAGACCGGGCCCTGTGCGCCTCGGCCATCAACCGGCGGGCGTGGGGCGACGGACTGCATCACGTCCTCGACGCCCGTACCGGTGCACCCGTGCGCGCGTACGCGGCGACGTGGGCGCTGGCCGAGACGGCGATGCGGGCCGACGCCCTGGCCACGGCGCTGTTCTTCGACGGCGGGCCCGAGCTGGCGGCATCCTGGGATGCCGACTGGGTCCGCATGAGCACCGACGGGCGCGTGGAGTGGTCGCCCGGATTCGACGGAGAGGTCTTCTCATGAGCGCAACGCTCACCGCGGGGTCGACCCGCGTGCTCGGCGTGATCGGCCGGGTCTCGATGTACCGCCTGGTGCTGTCGGCGGTGGGCCTGCTGGCGGTGATCTCGCTCGTGCTGTCGTTCGCCGGTCTGGTGGTACCGCAGCCGCTGGAGCTCGTTGCCAGCATCGTGGTGCTCACGATCGCGTGCGCTCTCACCGACGCCGTGGCGCAGAAGATGCTCCGGATGCCGCTCCGCCTGGAGTCCTCGCTGATCACCGCCGCGATCCTGCTGTTCGTGGTGCGCCCGAGCGTCGAGCCGCTGGGCCTGGCGGGACTCGCGATCGCGGGGGTCGTGGCATCCGCGAGCAAATACGTCCTCGCCTGGCGGGGGCGCCACATCTTCAACCCGGCCGCGACCGGGGCGACGGTGCTGACCGTCCTCAGCGTCTTCGCCCCCGACCTGGGCGGGTCGGCGTGGTGGGTGGGGTCGCCGTGGTTGGCGGGTCCCGTTCTCGTCCTCGGTGTCGTGCTGCTGCTGCGCACCGACAAGCTGCCGATCGTCGTGACGTTCTGGGTCGTGGCGATGACCGTGGCGTTTGCTCGCACGACCGTGCAGTTCCAGGCGGCGGGCTTCGCGGTCGACGTCCCGGCGGTGCTGTCGCAGGTGGCGTTGTCGTCGCCGTTCCTGTTCCTCGGCGCCTTCATGCTGTCCGAGCCCCTCACCCTGCCGCCGCGCCGTGCACAGCAGTACGCCGTCGCGATCCTCGTCGGCGTGCTGGCGGGATGGCCGCTGCCGGTGGGCGAGATCACCCTGGGCCAGGAGCGAGCGCTGCTGGTCGGCAACCTGCTGGCGTTCCTGTTCTGCCTGCGGGCGGCGGTGCGCCTGCGCGTCGAGGGGCGGCGCGACCTCACCCCCACGGTGCGGGAGCTCACTTTCCGCGCGGCCCGGCCGTTCCGGTTCTCTCCGGGGCAGTACCTCGAGCTCGACGTGCCGCACCGCCGGCCCGACGGGCGCGGCACACGACGGGAGTTCTCGATCGCCTCGGCGCCCGAGGATCTGCCCGAGGTGCGGATCGCGTTCAAGGACGGGTCGCTGTCGTCGTACAAGCGCGCCCTCGCCGCCGTCGAGAACGGTTCCACGCTCGCGGTCACGGGGGTGTGGGGCGATTTCGTGCTGCCGTCGCGCCCGACGGCGCCGGTGCTGCTGGTCGCGGCGGGGATCGGGGTGACCCCCTTCGTATCGCAGCTGCGTCACCTGGTGGCCTCGGGCCAGCAGCGCGACGTCGTCCTGGTGTACGTCGTGTCGGAGGCGGCGGAGCTGGCGTTCCGCGACGACATCGCCGCGAGCGGCATCCCGGTGGTGGTGTTCTCGCGCGACGAACCGTCGGATCTCCCCGCCAACTGGACGTGGGCGGGACCGGACCGGGTGGATGCCGACGCCCTCGTCGCGGCGGTGCCCGACATCGCGCGTCGCGCGGCCTACGTCTCGGGACCCCCGCGGCTCATCTCGGCGCTCGCCCCGGCGCTGACGAGGGCGAAGTCGCTCACCACGGACGCGTTCGCGGGGTACTGACGCGCGCTTGGCATCGTGCGCCGCGAAGGGAGAGAGTGGGGGCATGCGCTCCCTCTCCCACCCCTGGGGCGGCCTCGCGGCTGTGTTCGCCGCGGCGGTCGCGCTCTGCGCCGGGTGCGCGGGCCCGACGACCGACACCGCGGTGTCCGCGTACGTGGACGCCGCCATCGCCGAGATGCGTGACGGCATCCACGCGGATTCCGAGGAGTTCCGGCGGGCGGTCGACGACCTGGGGCCGACCCTGCGCGCGGCCCCCACGATCGAGGACACTTACGCGGGCCTGCAGCAGCTGGCGGTCGCTGCGGGCGGAGAGCACTCGAGCTTCGCCCCACCGGTCGATGTCGCCGCCTACGAGGCGGCCGATCAGCCCGGGGCGGCTTTCGCGGTGCCGACCGCGTCGACCTCCGCGGGCGTGACGCGAGTCACGCTGCCCTCGTTCAACGGTCAGTCCGCCGAGGCGATGTCGGCGTACGTCGACGCCGGATTGACGGCGATGCGGGATGCCGTGCCCACCACCACCTGTGGATGGATCATCGACCTGCGCACCAACGGCGGGGGCAATGCCTGGCCGATGCTCGCGGTCGCGGCCCCGCTGCTCGACGACGGCGACGTCGTGGGACTGCAGCGCGACGGCGAGATCGCCTGGGCGCGGGTCGAGGACGGGGGAGTGGTGTCCACGCCCGGCGGGCCCGACACGACCACGCCCGGGGGCTTCACGATCGACGCGCCCGTCGCGCTGATGACCTCGTCGATGACCGCGAGCGCGGCCGAGATCGTGGCCATCGCCTTCCAGGGGCAGGCCGATGCCGTCCGCGTCGGCAAACCGACCGCGGGGCTGACGACCGGCAACGAGGTGCGCGAGCTCAGCGACGGGTCGTGGCTCATCCTCACCACCACCTACGACGTCGACCGCGCCGGAACGCTCCAGAACGGCCCGCTGATCCCCGACGTCGAGGTGGCACCGGGACCCGACCTCGAGGCGGCGCGGACGGCGGTCACCTCGCGCTGCGGGTGAGCCCCGGCATCCGTTCCGCTCAGGCCGGGTCGGCGGGCTTCGCCGGCAGGCGCACCTCGAACGTCGTGTCACCCGGCGTGCTCCGCACCGTGATGGTGCCGTGGTGGGCGTCGACGATGGCCTTGGCGATCGACAGGCCCAGTCCCGTACCGCCGGTCTTGCGGTCGCGCGAGCGGTCCGCGCGGGCGAAGCGCTCGAACAGCTGCGAGGCGACCGAGGGGTCGATGCCGGGGCCGTCGTCGTGCACGCGCAATACCGCTTCGGAGCCCTCGTGCGCCACCGAGACGGCCACGACGCTGCCGGCGGGGGTGTGCGTGCGGGCGTTGGCGAGCAGGTTCGCGACCACCTGGTGCAGGCGCGAGGCGTCGCCCGCGAGCTCCACGGGGGTGTCGGGGACGTCGATCGTCCACGAGTGATCCGGCCCCGCGGGACGCGCGTCGCCCACGGCCTCGACCGCGAGCCGGGTCAGGTCGACCGAGCCGTAGACGAGCTCCTGCCCCTCGTCGAGCCGGGCCAGCAGCAGCAGATCCTCGACGAGCGTGGTCATCCGCAGCGACTGCGCCTGGATGCGCTCGAGCGACTGTTCGGTCGTCTCGACGGCCAGGGCGATCCTCTGGCGGCTCTCGTCGTCCTGCGCCTGCCGCATGGCGCGCAGCGACAGCTCGCTGAAACCGCGGATGGATGCCAGGGGCGTCCGCAGTTCGTGACTGGCATCCGCCACGAACCGGCGCATCATCTCTTCGTTGCGCTGACGTGCCGAGAGCGAGGCGTCGACGCGGTCGAGCAGGGTGTTCAGCGCGGAGCCCACCTGGCCGATCTCGGTGTGCGCGTCGACCTGCTCGGCGGGCACGCGCTCGGTGATCGAGACGTCGCCCTGGTCCATGCGCAGCGAGGCGACGCGCGTGGCGGTCTCGGCGACGGCGCGCAGGGGACGCAGCCCCAGACGGATGACGATCGCGATCACCACGGCGAGCAGCAGCAGACCGCCGGCGGTGACGAGGGCGACGGTGGTGAGGATGGCGCCGATCGTGCCGGTCACCTGCGACAGGGGCAGCCCGACGAGGAAGAGGGAGTTGCTCCCCGGGGTGGGGAACGAACGGACCAGGTACTCTCCGAGGTTCGGCAGCTCCACCGTCTGCGCGTTCGGGTCGGCCGCCTGCAGGCTGTCGGCGATCCGGCCGAGATCGTCGTCGGTGAGGGCGCGAGCCCCCGTGTCGCCGACGACGGCTCCGGTGATGCCGCTGCGGGAGTTCATGACGAGCAGGGTGCCCGAGTCGAAGAATCCGGACTGCAGCACCTGCTCCGCGGTGCTCTGGAACGCCGTCCGCGGCTGGATCGACGACGCGGCCTCGTCGACCTGCGCCCCCAGGTTCACGTACAGCACCTGACTGAGGATGGCGCTGGTCGAGATGCCGATCATCACGAGGATGAACGCGACCATCCCGATCACGGCGGTCATCAACCGCGCTTGCAGCGTCCACGGACGGCCGAAACGCTTCTCGGCGCCGTGACCGGGATCGGTGGCCGGGTCGGCGGCGCGCTCCGCGGGAGAGGCCGCGGGGGGAACCGGGGGAGCCGGCCG
>NZ_QAJB01000359.1:0-1039 GCF_003061325.1 Microbacterium sp. HMWF026 | reverse complement strand
GTCGCGCCCAGCTCACCCGCCACGTCACAGCCGCCCGCGACACCCACCTCCCGCACCCGCCCCGGCTCCGCCTCCATCGTCGTCACCGTCCCCGCCCTGACGCTCCTCGGCGCCGGCGACGAGCCCGCCCTGCTCGACGGTTACGGCCCCATCGACTTCGACACCGCTCGACGGCTGGCCGGCGAGTCCGCCACCTGGACCCGGCTGCTGACGCACCCGCTCACCGGCGTCCCGCTCGCCCTCGACCGCACGTCCTATCGCGTCACGGCCGCTCTACGTCGGTGGCTGGGGGTCACCTCTCCGACGTGCATCTTCCCGGGCTGCGGTCGCGCGGCCCGAGCGTGCGACATCGACCACCTGACCGCGTGGTCCGACGGGGGCACGACGGATGCCGACAATCTCGAACCCGAGTGCCGCCCTCACCACCGCCTGCGTCACGAGACGAAGTGGACCCCGGTTCGCGATCCCGACAGTGGCGATGTGCGCTGGCGATCCCCCCTCGGTCACGAGACAGAGGTCGATCCGCCGCCGTTCTGATCGTTCAGCCGGACTCCCCGGCAGTATTCACCGCCGCCTCGGGCCCTCGACGACAGCAGCCTGTCACTCCCCGTTCCCGCCGACGTCCGCCACCCGTTCGACGAGCACCTCCCACAGCTGCTCGAACCGCGCGTTCCACGGCGTCGCGAAGACACCGGCATGCCACCGGCGTTCCACCTCGTCGAGGGTCACCCATTCGGCATCCTGGACCTCTTCGGGGTCCGGCGTCGGGGTCGGCTCCCCGTCGATGGGCGCCACCCACAGGTCGAACAGCGCGCGCTCCTCGATCACCCGGCCCACCAGCACGAGATCATCGAGCGCGACGCGCAGACCCGTCTCTTCGGCGAGTTCGCGAAGCGCGCCCGCGCGACTCGACTCTCCGCGCAGTGCACTGCCCGCCGGGAACTCCCACGCGAGCGGGTACTCCTTCGACGCCGCGCGCAGGCTCATGAGCACACGTCCGCTCGTCCCCACCAGACAGACGGATGCCACGATGTGGAAC
>NZ_QAJB01000358.1:0-3364 GCF_003061325.1 Microbacterium sp. HMWF026 | reverse complement strand
CCGTCGGGCGGGCCGCCGCCCGGTGGCGCACCCCCGCCTCGGCGCACACGCACCCCAGCGCCGGAACGGCCAGCACCAGAGCGAGCGCCGCCGACGCCGCGCGATCGAATCCGCCGGTGAACTGCGCGTAGACGCCCGTCGTGAGCGTGTCGACGCGCAGCAGCGCCGGGGCGCCGAAGTCCGACAGGGCGTAGAGCGCCACCAGCAGGGCGCCCGCCAGAGCCGCGGGGAGCACCTGCGGCAGCGTAGCCGTGGCGAAGGCGGCGAACGGCCCGCGACCGAGGGAGCGCGCGGCATCCTCCACCGAGACGTCCGCGCGGACGAAGGCCGCGAGAGCCGGCACGGTCACGTACGGCGTCGTCGCCAGCACCAGCACGCCGATCAGGGGCATCGGTCCCGAGAGCCCCGGGAACACCCCCATCCAGCCGAACGCCGCGACGAAGCTCGGCACTGCGAGCGGTAGGCACGCGAGCACCCGCCACGCCGTACGCCCCGGAAGGGCGACGCGCGCGAGCACGAACGCCGTGGCGAGGCCCAGGACGAACGCCCCGGCCGCGGTCGCGGCCGTGACCCCGACGCTGGCGGCCAGCAACTCGACCGTGCGAGGGCGCACGACCACCGCGGCGACGGCGTCGGGATCCCCGGATGCCACCCGCCCGACCAACTGCAACAACGGCGCGATCACGGCAGCGGCCACCAGCGCGGCGGCGAGCACGAGCACCGGGGTGCCCGCGCGTGCGACGCGGACACCCCGGTGCCGGGGGCGGACGGACAGGGTCAGAGCAGACCCGTCTCGGTCAGCAGCCCGACGGTCCGATCGACCGACGACAACGACGACAGGTCGATGTCGGGGCCGCCCAGCTGGTCGAGGGCGGGCACACCCGCGGGCGCGTCGACGCCCGCCGCCAGCGGGTACTCGAAGGTCTCCTCGGCGAAGTACGTCTGCGCCTGCTCGCCGACGAGGAACGCGACGAACTCGCGCGCCGCGGTCGACTCGGCGGCCGTCGACAGGATGCCGGCGCCCGTGACGTTGACCAGCGCCGAGACCGTCCCGGGGTCGCCGAACTTCAGCTGCGCCCGCAGGGTCGTGGGGTCCTGCTCGGAGCGGGCCCAGTAGTAGTGGTTGATCAGTCCGAGCGGGACGGCGCCGCTGTTCACGGCTTCCAGCACCTCGCCGTTCTTGCTGTAGACCTGCGCGTCGTTCGCGACCATGTCGGTCAGCCACTGCCGGGCGCGGTCCTCACCCTCTTGCACGCGCAGAGCGGTGACGAACGCCTGGAAGGACGCGTTCGAGGGCACGATGGCGACCTTGCCCCGCCACTGCGGCTGGGTGAGCTCGAACACGTTCCCCGGGATGTCGTCGGCGGTGTAGCTCTGGCTGTCATAAGCGATCACGCGCGCACGGCCGGTCAGGCCGACCCAGTTGCCGTCCGACGAGGTGTAGGCGGGCGGCACGACCGAGGTGATGTCGTCGGGGAGGGATGCCAGCATCCCGGCGCCGTCGACCGCCCCGAGCGAACCGGAGTCCTGCGACAAGAAGACCTGGGCCGGGCTGCGTTCGCCCTCTTCGAGCAGCTGGGCGGCGAGCTCGGTGGAGCCGGCGTAGCGCACGTCGACGTCGATCCCCGACTGCTGCTCGAACTGCTCGATCAGGGGGGCGATGAGCGCCTCGTCGCGGCCCGAGTACACGATGAGCGACGTGTCGTCCTGGGCCTCGGAAGGCGCGGCCGAGGGCGCGGCGCCGGCGCACGAGGTGAGGGCCAGAGCACTGGCGACCGTGAGGGCGAGGACGCCGAGCGCGGGGTGGATGCGGGGCATGGGGGTACTCCTGATTCGACGGTGCGGGTATCGTCGCGACGTACTGAGGTTAGCCTTACCTGTTTCGCCCTCACCCCCCTAAAATGAGGGGGTCATGGCATCTCTCCCGCGTCCCGTCGAGCCCCTGCGGGTGCTCCTCGTCGACGACCATCGCGTCTTCACCGACCTCTTCGCGCTCGCCCTCGACGCGGCCGACGATCTGGTGTGCGCTGCGACCGCGGCGACCCTCGACGAAGCCCGACGCAAGCTCGAGGCCTACGACGTCGACGTCGTCGTCATCGACGTGCACCTCGGCGACGACGACGGCCTGGCGGCCCTGCCCGCCCTCGCGGCCCTCCGTCCGCGGGCGCGCTTCGTCGTCCTCACCGGGCACCCCACCGCCGCGGGCGCCGCACGGGCCCGGGCCGCCGGCGCCAGCGCCTACCTCGCCAAGGACGCGCGTCTGGACGCGCTGACGGCGGCGATCCGCTCGGCGACCCCCCAGCGTCCGGTCATCGCCGGCGGTCTGCCCCTCAGCGTCTTCGACGCGCTCTCGCCGCGCGAACGCCAGGTGCTCGCGCTGTTGTGCGCCGGCCGGCGCCCCACGGCGATCGCCGCCGACCTCGGTCTGTCGGCGCACACCGTGCGCGATCACCTCAAGGCGCTGCGCCTCGCGCTCGGCGCGCGATCGCAGGTCGAGGTCGTCTCGCTCGCCCTCGCCCGAGGGCTCGTCTCGGCGGGCCGGCCATGACCAACGGGACCGCTCGCCTCATCCGGCGGCACGTTCTGGTCGCCGCCGCCGTGACGGTGGGCCTGCTGTGCGCCCTGACCGCGGTCGAATGGCGCCTCGCCGGCGCCGAAGCCGACCGCGTCACCCGCGAGGCCGCTACCCGCGTCGCCGAGCGCGTCACCGCCGTCCTCGGCGCAGCGGATCTCGCCGATGCCCCGGATGCCGACGCCCTCGACGCGCGCCTCGAGGGGTTCTTCGCGGCGGGCGTCGTCGCGCGCGTCAAGGTGTGGCGCATCGACGGCGACGTCGCACGGGTCGTCTACTCGGACGAGCGGCGCCTCGTCGGCCAGGAGCGGCCGTTCTCCCCCGAGCTGGCCGCGGCCCTCGAGCGCGACGGCGTCGTCGTCCGCGAGGTGCCGGATGACGTCGAGCACCGCTTCGAGACCGCGGGGTCGCCCGAACTGCGCGAGGCGTTCCTGGCATCCACCGACGCGACCGGCGCGCCGCTGCGAGTGGAGGTCTACGTCCCGGTGTTCCGCGACGCGTGGGTGGCCTCGACCCTCACCGTCTACCTGCCCGTGCTGCTCGGCGGCATCGCGCTGCTCGTGGCCGTCCTCGCGCCCCCGTCGGTGCGCCTCACCCGACGCATCGTCGCCACCGAGCGCGAGCGGCGGCGCGCCCTCGACGACGCACGCCACGCCCGCGAGAGCGAACGGCTCCGCCTGGCCCGGCGGCTACACGACGACGTGCTGCAGGACCTGGGCGGAGCCGCCCTCGCACTCGAGGCCCTCGCCCGGCGCGACCACCCCGACCGGGAGCGCCTGCGCACGATCGCCG
>NZ_QAJB01000036.1:0-12238 GCF_003061325.1 Microbacterium sp. HMWF026 | reverse complement strand
CCTCAGGACCCCTCATGCGACCCCCCACGCTCGACCAGCTCCAACGCCAGACCACCTGGATGGCGTGGCGTCGGCGTGCCCTATCGCCCCTGAATGTGTCGGATCTCGTCACGTCCGCCGAGAGTCGACGCGAGTTCCTCGAAGGGTGCCGACTTCTCGGCGTATCGAGTCCGAAGCCGCACCAGCTCCTGATCAACGACATGCTGGCCGCTGGTCTGGAGACGAACGGCGTGCTCATCCCCCGACAGGCTGGCAAGACGAAGACGCTGACGATCATCGCGCTGGGTCGGTGCGCCCTGCGTGAGCGCTACAACGTCGGCATGACGATCACCACCCAAGCCACGAAGACGTTCGAGATCTTCGAGACCACCGTGATCGATGAGCTGGAGCTGGTGTGGCCTGACGAAGACTCGCGCCCGTTCAAGTCGTACCGGGGCAAGGGCTCGCAGCACGTGCGCTTCCCTAACGGCTCCCGCTTCTCCGCCAAGAGCCCGAAGGGGTCGAGCTTTCGAGCGTCGTCCTACGATCTCGTCTGGCTCGATGAGGGCGGCGAGGCATCCCCCGAGCAGGCCGTGGACCTTCGGGCGGCGATCTATTCGACGTTCGACACCCGACCTGACGCGCAGCTCGTGGTGACCGGCACCGCGGGCACGTTCCGGAAGGGCCAGCTCCTCTTCGAGGCGCTGGAAGATGAGGGCAACGGCGTGGTCCGGTACGCCTTCCCGGAGGACGTGACGGCTGACGAGCTGGCCGCGTGGGAGCCCACCGAGGAGTTCCCCTACGGCCGGGTCAAGGAGCTGACGCTGGCCATGCACCCCGGCATCAGCTCTGGGCTGACGACCATCGAGAAGGTGGCCAAGCGCTTCGTTGCGCTGAAGGAGCGCTTCGCCGTCGAGTACGGCGGTATTTTCGTGAGGGCCAAGGAGCCATCGACGCCCAGGCGTGGCACGACGCCCGCCAGGACATCACTCCCGAGGTGCCCGCCCACTTCGCACTGGGAGTCATGCCGTCCTTCACCGGCCGCTCTGCCGCTGTCGTCGCCGCGTGGCGCGACGCGGACGGCAAGGCCTACGGGTACGTGCTCGACCACCGCCCGGGCACAACGTGGCTGGCCGAGGCCGTGGCCATCATCGCCCGCCGCCATGACGTAGCCGTGGTCTACGACACCAAGAGCAGCGATATGCGCGTGGAAGTCGAGACCATGTCGCGGATGAACCCGAGCCCCCGGCTCGCGCCGCAGCGCTACGAGGACGTGACTGCCGCAGCCGCGCTCCTAGTGAAGGACGTGAACACAGGGAACGCCGTGCACTTCGACCAGCCGATGATGAACGACGCCGCAGCGGATGCCGTGCGCCGCACTACTGGTCCGAATGCATGGGCGCTGGGCCGTCCCCCGAAGAAGGATCAGGCGGACATCAGCCCCCTGGAGGCGTGGGCTTTGGCGCTCCGCTACTACGACGAGAACCCGGCCTACGAGATGATGCGCCCCATCATCGCGTACTAGCGCTAGTTATCCACAAGTTTCCACAGCCTGACCGGCCAGAATGACGCGCGGCCGATACTCCAGCCGTGGGAGTAATCGACCGTCTCTTTTTCGGTAACGGAAGCCGTCGCAGCGTCTCTGCCGTTGCCAATGGCTCCTCCGTGGTGCCCACCGACTTCGCCTCCCCATGGACCGAGGGCAACCTCTCCAGGGTCGTCTTCAGTGACATCTTCGGTCAGGACGTTGATGTCGTAGACCGCTCCGTCGCGATGAAGGTCGCACCCATCAAGCGCGCCCGCTCGATCATCGTGGGTGCGCTTGCGGATCTTCCGCTGGTTGCTGTCCGCGATAGCAAGCCCGCCGACCGTCAGCCCGCGTGGCTCACCTCCACCCGCACCGTCGAATCGGTGCAGCACCGCATGGCCTGGACCATCGATGACCTTCTGTTCAGCGGCTGGAGCCTCTGGGCCGTCAACCGCTCCGAGGACACAGGGACCATTCTCGACGCGGTGCGGGTCGCGCCCTCTCGCTGGAAGTTCGATCCAGAGACGCCGCTGGGCATCCGCGTGGACGATACGCCCGTCACCGATGAGCGCTCCGTCATCCTCTTCCGTGGCTTCGATGAGGGCATCCTGGCGACCGGTGCCGATGTCATCCGTGGTGCCCGCGCCATGGATAAGAGCTGGGTGGGTCGGGCCACGAACCCGATTCCGGCCATGGTGCTCCATGAGGTCAGCGACGGAGGTACCCGAGTCACCCCAGAGGCGGCTCAGGAGTACGTCAATCAGTGGTCCAAGGCCCGCAAGAGCCCGGACGGCGCGGTCGGCTTCCTGCCCTCCTCGCTCCAGATGGAGACATACGGAACGGTCAACGCCGACCTGTACGTGGAGGGCCGCAACGCCCTGCGCATCGATGTCGCGAACATGACCAACCTGCCCGCCAGCCTCCTCGACGGCTCCGCGGCCACCGCCTCGCTGACCTACCAGACCGCTCAGGGCAACTTCAGCCAGCTCAACGAGTACCTGGACTACTGGGCCAGCCCCATCGAAGCGCGCCTCAGCATGGATGACGTCACCCCCCACGGGCAGGTCATCCGATTTGACCGCTCTAGCCTCTCGCTGGCCACGACCTACGGCCCGTCCGCGCCGCCCGTCGAAGCCTCCGAGCCCCAGACCCCGGAGGTGGCGTCGTGACCGAAGATCTCGAATTTGGCCTGTTCGCAGTCGACCAGGACTCCCGCATCGTGCGCGGCATCATCGTCCCTTGGGGTGAGGCCAGCGCCGTCAGCTCGACCGGAAACGCTCCGCTGACGTTCCGCCCCGAGGACATCCGCGTCCCCCGCGACCACTCCGTCGTGGTCCTGAACCGTCATCACGACCGCTACGACCCCATCGGTCGCGGCGTGAAATTCGACTCCTCTCACGAACGGGGCCTGTATGCCGAATACCGGATCGCGGAAACCGAAGAAGGAGATGCCTGGCTGGCTGACCACGGGTCTCTTGTTCGCCTTTCTCCTGAGCTGCGCGATATCACTCGCCATGCAGACGGACACGCCACAGCTACCCTGACCGGCTCCGCGCTGGTGGAAGCAGGCGCGTTCGCATCGGCCGGCCTTTTCGCCATCGGCGACGTGGTCGACGCCCCCGCCCCCGAGGCCGACCCGGCGCACATCGTGCTGGATGCCGAGGCGGCACCCGAAGACATCACGGTTCGCACCCCCGAAGGGTCGACCGTCTACACACCCGACGACGAAACCCCGTCCGAGGAAACCAATGAAGAAGGGGAGTTCGCAATGTCGAATTCGCTCGTGCCGGACGGGGTCCAGACCCCCGAGGCTCCCAAGGCTGACCTGTCCGCTCGCGGACTTTTCGCCGCTGTCCACAAGGCACACACCGAGGGCGACACCTCTGCCCTCGTGCCGTTCCACAAGGCTTCCCAGGAGGCCGGTCTCTTCGCGCTCTCCGACGTGAAGTTCAATGGCACGGGCGGTCTGAACAACAACGACCAGCTCACCGGCCCCCGCTACCTGGGTGAGCTGTGGGCGGGCCGTCGCTTCGACCGCACCGTCGTTCCCCTGCTGACCCAGGACACGCTGACCTCCCTCAACGCCACCGGCTGGGTGTGGAACGCGAAGCCGACCATGGCGACGTGGGCGGGAAACAAGGCGGCGGTGCCCTCCAACACCCCCACCGTCACCCCGACCAGCTACGCCGCTCAGCGCTTCGCTGGTGGTCACGACCTCGCCCGCGAGTTCTACGACTTCAACCAGACCGATGTCATCGAGTCGTACGTCCGCGCAATGGTCGACTCCTACGCGACGCTGTCTGACGCGTACGCGCTGACCCAGCTCGTGGCCGGTGCTACCGCCGTGACCCTGGGTGCTGTCACCGGCACGCAGTCCAAGGCCGTCAATGCCATCATCGACCTGGCCACCGCCGTCGCCAACAACCGCGCTACCCCGTCCTACGCACTCGTGGGTGCGTCGGTCTACCGGGACATCTTCACCACTCAGCAGACCGGCTCCTACGCCTACGTCTCTGGTGAGGCAGAGATCAACGTGGGTCGCATCGCGGGTATCCCCGTCTACTTCGACGGTCGTCTTGCGGCTGGTCAGGTGGTCGTGGGCTCCAAGGAGGCCGCTACCGCTTGGGAGCTGGCCGGTTCGCCCATCCGCGTCCAGGCCAACGACCTGGTGAACGGTGGAATCGATAACGCGTTCTTCGGCTACATCGCGGTCGGCGTGACCTTCCCCGGTGCCGTCGCCAAGGCGACCATCACCTACGCGTGAGTCAGAGGGGCGTGCGTGATGTTGTGGGTTACTCATCAAGAGGTGCGGAAGGTCTGGAAGTCCGCACCCGCCGATGACGACGTGCTGGAGTTCTACCTCCAGTCCGTCGCGCCTGCCATCGTCGCGTACGCCCCTACCCCCACGGTCGCGCCCGCGCCCCTCGCGCCTGCCGACTGGCCCAAGCCGACGCCTGACCCCGCACTTGCTGGGCAGTGGATTGTCTACACCCAGGCCGGCGCGGTCGCGGCGAAGATCCTGAATCCAAACGCCGAGTGGCATCACTACTGGTTCGGCACCCCACTGGACCCCGCAGCGCCTATCGACTGGCTCGAAGAGTCGGACGTACCCGAGGCGTGGAAGCTGGCCCTCATCATGCAGGCCCGCAGCGTCTACAACGCGGGGCAGGCTCGCGCGGGCGGCAGTGAGTTCGGCAACGAAGACTTTTCGATCTCGATCTATCCGCTGGACTGGCAGGTCAAGCAGCTTCTCCGTCCGATCCGTGGTCTGGGGGCCATCGCATGAGCGTCCGCAAGGAAGTCGCGGCCAAGCTCGCCGCCGACTGGAAGACCATCCCCGCCCTGGCTGGTCTCCGCGTGAAGGCCACCGAGAACCTGCCCGACGCCATCCACGAGGACCTGGCCCTCATCCGCCAGACCTCCATGGGACGCGCTCCACAGTCCCCTCAGGGGGCCTGGACGGTCAAGCTCACGCTCTCGATCTTCTCCGCCCACGAGGACCTGGACCGCGCAGCAGAAGACTTGGACGGCTATGTCGAAGCCGCCCTGGAATACCTACCCAAGAACTTCCTCCATGAGGACGCCGAGCTGGCCAAGTACGAAAACCGCCTGGTGTACCTGATCCCTCTGACCATCACCGCCAAGAAGGAGGCCTAGCGCCATGGCTACCATCACCGTTCAGCCCATCCTGCTGACCAACATCGACCTGAAGATCGCCGCCGACAACTACGAAGCCGCGGTGAGCAAGGTCCAGTTCGACCCCACCAGCTCGATTGTGAAGTGGAAGGGCCTGACCCCCGCGTCGGTCTTCAACTTCTCCACGTCGGCCGACTGGACCGTCACCCTGGAGTTCGCGCAGGACTGGTCCACGCCCAACTCCCTGGGTCAGTACCTCCTCGCCAACGCTGGCAAGCAGGTCACCGTGACCTTTAAGCCGCAGAAGCCCGCGACTGGCACTAGCCCCACCTGGACGGCCACCGTCATCATCGCGCCCGGTGCCATCGGTGGCTCCGTCGACACCGTCGCGTCGGCGTCCGTCACCCTCGCCGTCGTCGGCGTTCCCGCGCTGACCGTCGCGTAACAAACCCCCGGGCGGCGTGTGGGCATGCACGCCGCCCGGTCGGGCCACCTGAAGGAGGTGTCGCCATGCGAATCGACGTGTTCAAGTCCCCCGAGCTGCTGGCGACCATCTACGCCATCCGCTCGCTCGATAAGACCATCCAGAAGAAGGTCCGCGAGCAGACCAAGGCCGTAGCCGCTCCCGAATGGAAGAAGGCCCTGGCCGAGCGCGCGGACACGAAGCTGGAGCACCGCGTCCTGGTGGACACCGCCGTGGTGTCCGTGAGCAACCAGAACGTGCGTATCCAGTCGGCGTCCAAGGGTCGGCCGCTGTCGGGTGGCCTGAGCCCGAAGGTCGACTACGCGCCGGTAGAGCACGGCATGAACCCTAAGAAGGTCACCTACAGCCGCAAGGGCCGTAAGGGCGGTACCCACAAGGTCACCCGCACGGTCGGCACGGCGTTCAAGGCTCCCCGCCGCGAAGGCCCCTTCTGGGGAGCCGCCCGAAACATGGTCCCCCGCATGGCGCGGCTCTGGGTGCAGACCACTGTGAAGACCATCGGCAACGCCATCGACGGAAAGCAGGAGTGACGTGGCACTTTCCATCGACATCGCCGCCAACACCCGCCAGGCGCAGGCCCAGGTCAAGGATCTCTCCAAGGATCTCGACAAGGTCGCCGACTCCCTGGATGACCTGGCGTCCGAGGCGAAGACTTCTGAGCGCGCTACGGAAGGCGTCGCTGACGGTCTGTCCGAGATGGGCCGCGAGGGCGAGTCCGCGGGCGACAAGCTCGAAGCATCCTTCTCCAGCATGGTCGCGGACGCGAAGAAGGCCGAGCGCGCCGCGAAGGACGTAGGCGACGCAGGTAAGAACATCGGCGACGGTGTGAAGCGTGGAACCGAGCGTGCCAAGGAGGGCATGAGCGAGTTCAAGTCCGAGGCCAACTCGACCGCCCGCGAGTCCGCGGCATCGTTCGACGGCACGGGCGAGTCCATCACGGATGTGTTCCAGGAGGTCGCGGCTAACGCCTTCGCGGGCTTCGGCCCCGCGGGAGCTGCCGCTGGTCTGGCCATCGCCGCCGCCTTCGGTGCCATGATGCAGAGCGCCGCCGACGCCCAGGAGAAGCTTCAGGAGGCCCGCGAAGCCGCCGCCGAGCTGGCCCGCGAGATGTACGACAACGGCGGCACGCTGCCCCTGAAGGACCGCATCGACGAACTGTTCTCGACGCTGTCCAAGGAGGCCAAGGCTAACGGCGCGCTCCAGTCGATGATCGACCAGTGGTCTGACTTCGGCACCGTCCTGGAAGACCTGGAGGGCACCGCCGACGCGGTGAATAAGCCGGTATCCGAGCTGATCGACGCGCTGTCCGGCAACGACCTGGACCAGACTCGCGCCGTTCTCGAAGCCGTCAACTCCGAGCTGGACAACATGTCCGACTGGACCCCGGTTTGGGATGAGCAGTACCAGTCCCTCAACGGCTACAAGACCGAGCTGGAAGCCACCCTGTCGGCTCAGGAGACCGCAGCTCGACTGAACGAAGCCGTGGCCGAGTCCGGGGCCGCTGCTGCCGCACGTCGCGCCCAGGCCGAGGAGGAGGCGTCCGCTCGCATCCAGTCCGCCACGGAAGCCGTTGTGGAGTCCTCGCTGGGCGCGTACGACTCCATGCGTAACGCCGCGTACGAGAAGGCCACCGCGGACAACCAGGCCTTCGACGTGGGCAAGTGGCTCACCTATGTGGAGGAGACCCGCGCCCAGGCTGACGCCTACAAGGCCAACCTCCAGAACATGAAGCTGTCCCCCGGCGAGTGGGAGAACCTGCTGTCGCTTCCCGAGGAGGCCCGCGCCGGTATCGCCGCGTCCTACGCCTCCAGCGGTGAGGACGGCAAGGCCCGCATCCGTGCCGCCCTGGGTGACGGTGGAGCCGGTGAGGCGGGCTCGGAAGCCGCCGTGTCCTTCGACGCAGCCTTCAACCCCGATGCCGAGATCAAGCCCCAGGTGGACACCTCCGCCGCCGAGTCCAAGGTCAAGGAGCTGACCAAGGATCGCGAAATGAAGATCCGGGTCAAGCTCGACACTTCCGAGGTGGACGCATGGACCCCGCCGCGTAAGACCGGCACCGTGCGCGTCGGCGTGGACGGCACCGCGTGGGACCGCTACACGCCCGCTACGAAGATCGCCTACGTGCGGTCGCAGCCGCTGGGGGGCTGATCCATGGCCAGCTACATCACCGCCAACAACGGCGCGGGAACGACCGCACCGACCGTCATCGACGGCTACTCCACCGAGCGGGAGTCCCGCAACGTCGTGCACGACCTCATCGGTGGCGGCATCGCCACGACGCTCATCCTGCCGCGCCCCCGATCCGGGGAGCTGGTCCTGCACTACGCGGCCGAGGTGCAGGCGTGGGGAGCGCTCGCGCTGCTGTCCAATGAGTCGGCGTACGTGCTGACCGACAGTGAGCGCCCCGGCGTCGGCATGGTCTTCGTCGTCAACGGCAACGTGCAGCTTGCGCTGGACGACGACACCCGAGAGACCTGGACGGTCACCGTGCCGTACCAGGAGATCAACACCTAAGAAGGAGCACATCATGGCTGGACTCACCCGAGCACGCCAGCAGGCAATTCTGAACACCGAGTTCCCGACGACGTCGGGCACCGATCACATCGCCTACTCCACCGATGGGCTGAGCGAAACGACCATCCTCACCCGTACCGCCATCGGCGCGACCGGCTGGGCGTCGGCGACCTCCGCGGACCCGTCCATCAAGACGACGGTCAACGCGCTCACCAGCGCTGCCGCGACCGGGTCGGGCACCATCACCCACTTCGCCATCTTCAGCGCGTCCACCGCGGGCACGCAGAAGACCGACTGGCAGGCGCTGACGGCTTCTCGCGCCATCGTCGCGGGCGACACCATCGCGTGGAACGCGGGAGCCATCACGATCTCGCTCGACTGACCCGCCGTCCGACCCATACCCGAGGGGGTGACCCATGCCCGTACCCGTTTTGCGAAATAAGGTGACGACCGCCATTGGTTCGGCGGCAACGTCGTTCGCCGTGACGATGCCCACCCACGTCGCCGGTGACCTTCTCGTCGTGATCGCCACCGCGGACGGCGCACCCACCCTCACAACGTCCTCCACGGGCTGGGTGAAGCTGGATGGGTCGACGAACTACGCCGCCACCGCGGTCTTCGGCAAGGTCGCAACCTCCGCGGCCGAGACGCTGACGGTCGCTTCCACCGCATCCGAGCAGTACCGCGCCACCGGCTGGGCCTTCTCCGATCACAGCGTGAGCGACGTGACCACGCTGGAGACGGCACGCGCGTTCGCGGACACGTCCGGCGCGGGTGAGGTCCCGGGCATCACCGTGTCCAAGCCCCTGTCGTACTACCTCATCGCGGCTCTGGGCGGCGAGTCCGGTGGCTCCACCGCGGCGTCCAACTTCACCCCCACGGGCGTGACCTCGCCCTGGTCCAACTTCCAGGTTGCTCAGGCCACCAGCACCAGCGACGCCATGCAGGCCACCGCGGACACCACGCTGGTCGGACCCACCACCCTCGCGCCGGGAACGTGGACGCGCTCCACCGGCATCACGCGCGGATACTTCTCCAGTGTCGTGGCCATCCCGGGTGCACCCGACATTCCGCCGTCGTCGGGAACGGTCACTGTCGTCTCCGCGGTCAGCGGCTCTGTGACGCTCTCGCTGCCCGTCAGCGGGTCCGTAAACGTCGTGACGGCATCCGTGGGCGCACCGACCAAGCAGAGCCCCGCAGCGGGCGCTGTGGCCGCTGACAGCGTCGTGGCAGGTAGCGCCGAGGTCATCGCCAAGAACCAGGCGTCGGGCGCGGTGACGGCGTCCTCCGTCGTCGCGGGCACGCTGTCGGTCAGCGCGCGCGCCACCGCGTCGGTCACCGCCGTGTCCACCGTGGTGGGTGCGCCGTTCAAGATCACCACGGCCTCCGCAGCCGTCACCGCGACCTCCGTCACCGCCGCCACGGTACGCCTTCGCCGCTACGCATCCGGTGACGTCGTCGCCTTCAGCTCCGTGCGTGGCGCGCTGAAGATGATCGAAGCACCCGATCTTCCGCCTACGGTGCTGATGCGTCCAGAGGCGTCGCTGACCGTGGCAGGGAAGACTCTCGCCGCCATCGATGGAGACGCCGCGCTGGACGCCGCCCGGGTGCCGTACGCCATGGCCACGGTGGAAGTCGCTGTCACCAACCCCGCCACGGTCGAAGCCATCGACCCCCGCCAGGGTGTGCGTGCGGTGCTGTCGGCATCCAACGCGGGCGTCAGCTCTCGCACCTTCAACCTGGGTGTGCGAGAGCGCACCATCGACCACGCCGCGAAGACGATGAAGCTGGAGCTGGCTTCCGATGAGGCGCTGCTGATCGACTACGCCCCCATCACGCAGGATCTCGGCGCATTCGAGATGCAGAACAGCCTTCGTTCCATCGTCAACTACGTGCTGGGCAAGGTCGTTCCGGGTGCGAGCCTCCAGGCCGGGGGTGCCCCCGATCAGCAGTTCCTGGTGGCTACTGACTCCACCAACCTGTTCCCAGACCCGCGCTACGAACGCACCCCCGAGGGCGGCTACGCCATCCTCAACGCAGACACCATCCCGGACACCACCTGGGCCGGAACCGAAAACCTCGCGGGTGTCCACCTCTACAACCCGACGAACGATGATGCATGCGTCCAGCTCTCCAACAACAACGCGCTGCCGTACGGCATCCAGGTGGGCCGGTCCTACACCTTCAGCGCGACCGGTGCTGTCCGTTCTGCCATGGGTGGCAGTGAGCAGACAGCTCGCTCTCGCCGACTGGTGGTTGTTGGTCGCGTGAATGGGACCTACACCGACCTCGCCCGCTCCGCTGCCGTCCCCACGTCAATCGACGGCGGCACGCGCGTTTCGGTCACGTTCACCGTCCCCGAGGGGTGTGACCAGATCCTTCTCCGCGCGTACCACGGGCACACGTCCGGCACGATCACCTGGCGCGCGTTCCGCCTGTCCGAGAGCCACGACTACCCCGGCCCCCACAACTGGCAGTACTTCGACGGCTCGCGCCCGAGTGACGGCCTCCACGCCTATTCGTGGACCGGCACGCCGAACGCATCGACCTCAAAGCGTGTCGCTCTCATCGACCGTGCCCCCGAGCTGCTGGCCTGGGAGCCCGGTGTCTCGGCGTGGGAGTTCCTCGCGCCCATCGTCACCAACGTGGGACTGAAGCTCTGGTGCGACGAGAACCGCGTCTGGCGACTCATCGACCCCGCTGAGTACGCCCTTCCCGGTGTGCTCAGCGTCACCGGCTTCAACGCGACCGAGGGCACCGACACCATCACCCGATCCGACCCCGAGGTGTACTGCACGGGCGTCATCGTGAAGTACCGCTGGCGTGACACGTCGGGCACCCAGCGCGAGGCCCTGGACTCCGCAGGCGTTGCAGGCTCCGTGCTGACCATCGACTTCGACCGCCCCTATCCCGGCCCGGGTGCCGCTGCCGCCATCCTCAACCGCCGAGCCGGTCAGGGCCGCGTGCAGGAGGTCACCGCGCTCAGCGATTACTCCGCCACCCCCGGTATGGAGGCCCGCATCACCCTGCCGTCTACGGCCGACCAGCAGGGCGTGCTGACGTCCGTGTCGTGGTCGCTCACGGAGGGCCTGATGCAGGTCGGCACGAAGGGCCTGCTGGACCTTCAGAAGGGCTCGATCAACGCCCTGACCGGAACCATTGACCAGCTCACCGGAACCATCGACAACCTCTAAGGAGCACCCCATGGCCGTAGGAGATGCCGCAGCCGCCGCAGGCTTCCAGCTTGTGCCGGGCTCGCTGCCCGCCAACCAGATCGAAACCGAGATCAACCGCAGCCGCGACTACATCGCAGGGGTGCAGACCACCCGTGCGCGCTCGAAGGTGTCGTCCACGGCACCCGCCAACCCCCAGGTCGGGGATCTCTGGTTCGAGCCCATCTAAGGAGTGACCCATGGGCACCATTCGCATCGGCGGCGTCGTCAAGACCGGCCCCAGCACGCAGTTCTGGCTGGAGGCCGACTGGGTGCGCCAGGACTGGGGCGGCAACTACTCCGTCCTGGGCGTGTGGCTCCGCGCCGCGAACGGCCCCGCAGGCTCCACCGGCTCCTTCGCCAACGTCTTCGGCAAGCAGACCGCCCACGCCAACGGGTACATGTATGAGCACAACGGCAACCCGTTCCTGCCGTCCGGCTACGCCCAGAATCAGACCCGCTGGCACGACTACCAGGAGCGGGTCTTCTACCACGATGGTGAGGGCTGGCTGGGTGGCGTGGGCCTCGCCATGGAGCTTCAGTACGGCTCCGTCAACGAGATCCACTACGGCTCCATTGGCGCACCAGGACGCATCCCGAAGCCTCCCACGGCCCCGCAGAACCTCCGTGTGGCCGACGTGACGCCCGTGTCCGCAGGCGTGTACTACGACGGCCCTGCCGACGTGCGCGGCGCAGGCGTGGAGCAGTACAAGGCCACCTGGTACGAGATCAACAACAGCACCAACCCCATCATCTGGGAGGACTACAACAGCCAGGGCTACACCAACCCCCGCGGCCTGGGGAACGGCCCGGGTCCCGAGCTGAAGCCCGGGCAGGTCTACCACGTGTACGTGCAGGCGCGGAACGCTGCCGGGTGGGGACCCG
>NZ_QAJB01000357.1:0-2483 GCF_003061325.1 Microbacterium sp. HMWF026 | reverse complement strand
CTCCCCGCACGAGCAGGCCCGACAGGTCGTCGAGGGTGCCGATGGTCAGCACCGTCAGTCCGGCGACACTCTGCATCCGGGGGTGGGCGCGCTCGTCGCAGATGACCGCGGCGACCGCGGTGTCCGCCGGGAACGCGAGAGCGGCCTGTCGCAGGCGCGCGAGCGGGACGGCCGAACCCACCACCACGAAGGCGATCGACAGGCGCTCGTTCGCCTCGGACGCCAGACGGCACACGTCCTCGACCGCCATCGTGTTGTCGTGGCGATCGAGTCCGCTGAAACCGTCGAGCATCGCCCGGGGCGATACGACGGGCACGTGCCGGATGGCGCGCAGCCGGCCCTTGACGACACGGGGGATCTCGGAGCCGGTGACGATGTCGATGTCGCGCGCGTCGCGGACCGCGCGCAGCCCCAGCGAAGCGGCCGCCGACACCGCGAGCTCGTACTCGTCGGCATCCGCGTACTCGGGGGTCGCCGCGGCGAGCACCACCGCCATGCGGGAGCGACGCGACTCCTCGTACTGGCGCACCATCAGCCGACCGGTCTTCGCCGTCGACTTCCAGTGCACCTGTCGCCGCGAATCGCCGGGGACGTACTCGCGGATCGCGTGGAACGACATGTCGGCGTCGACCAGGCGTCGTGTGGCGCTTCCCTCGAGGTCGCGGACGAGGCCCGCGCTCGTCGACGGGAGGGCGACCGTTCGCGGATGGACGAAGAGATCGTGCACGTCGTCGAAGGCGTGCTCGCGCCGGAGCAGACCCACGGGATCGCTACGGACCGTGGTGACCGGCCCCACACGCACGACGCCGCGCGGGAGCGGCGGGATCACCAGCGGCTCGGTGGTCACGGCGCCGGGACGCAGGAACGGCACCCCGAACTCGACCAGCACCCGACCGACGGGGATGTCCAGACGCCCCGGAAGAGCGGCGCGGGCGCCGTCGTTGCGCACGACGATCTCGCCCGTGACGCCGGTGCCCGCGACGACCCGCTCGTGCGCGAGGTC
The DNA here is from genome assembly GCF_003061325.1 of Microbacterium sp. HMWF026. Taxonomy (NCBI): domain Bacteria; kingdom Bacillati; phylum Actinomycetota; class Actinomycetes; order Micrococcales; family Microbacteriaceae; genus Microbacterium; species Microbacterium sp. HMWF026. Next base: position 1,480 of record NZ_QAJB01000357.1, on the reverse strand, counting down.
CAGGTCGACGTCGTAGGAGCGCGCGCCGAAGAGGAACGGGACGCTCATCGCGAGCAGCAGAAGCGCGGCGCTGCCCGCGACCATCCACTCCACCCACCCGAAGAGCAATCCGCACACCAGCCCGACGCTCGCCGCGACGGCGACGACCGCCCCGGCGGGCCGAACGGTCCTGCCCGCCCAGCGCACCGCGGCGACCACGGCCTCGCGGATCGCGCGCCAGGCCTCGGCGAGGCGGACGACCGCCCGCACGATCCGGCGCTGCCGCCGCACCGAGGTCGAGGTGAGGGACGTGCGCGAACCGGTGCGGAATGTGCCGGCCGAAGTGCGCGTCAGGCGCGACTCGGTGAGGTTCACATCGGGCACCGCTCACCTCCCGGCGGCGATGGCGACGTCGAGCGAGGCTCCATGCTCACGCGCTCTCGCGCTGCGTGGGCGGCGCGGTGTCGAGCAGCACCTGACCGATCACGGCCTCCTGGGTGACGCCGTCGAACTCCGCCTCGGGGTGCAGGATCAGTCGGTGCGACAGCACCGCGACGGCGAGCGCCTTGACGTCGTCGGGGGTGGCGTACGTGCGCCCCTGGGACGCGGCCCGGGCGCGCGTCGCGCGCGTGAGCGCGAGGGCCCCGCGAATGCTCACGCCGAGGCGCACCTCGTCGGCCGTGCGGGTGGCATCCACGAGACGCGCGATGTAGTCGAGGACGAGAGCGTCCACGTAGACGCCTGCCGCGAGGTCGGCCATTCCCACCATCGCCTGCGGCGTGATGATGGGGCGCAGTTCGGCGGTGGCGACGGGCGCGCCGTCGAGGATGCGCACGGTCGCCGCGTGGTCCGGATAACCCAGCGAGGTGCGCAGCAGGAACCGGTCGAGCTGCGCTTCGGGCAGACGGTAGGTGCCGGCCTGCTCGACGGGGTTCTGGGTGGCGAGTACCAGGAAGGGCACGCCGACCTCGCGCGAGACGCCGTCGATGGTGACCTTGCCCTCTTCCATCACCTCGAGCAGAGCCGACTGCGTCTTGGGGCTGGCGCGGTTGATCTCATCGGCCAGCACGATGTTGGCGAAGATCGGCCCGGTGTGGAACTCGAACGTGCCCGTCTTCTGGTCGTACACGGTGATGCCCGTGATGTCGCCGGGCAGCAGGTCGGGCGTGAACTGGATGCGCGTGTTGGTGCCCTGCACCGACTGGGCCACCGCGCGGGCGAGCGAGGTCTTGCCCGTGCCCGGCACGTCTTCGAGCAGTACGTGGCCGTCGCTGAGCATCGCCGTGAGCACCAGCTCGACGACGTGCCGCTTGCCGAGCACCGCGCGCTCGACGTTGTCGGCGATCTGCGAGAAGGTCTGGGAGAACCAGGTGGCCTGCTCCTGGGTGATCGTCATGTCGAAGTCCTTCGAGGGCGTTGTCGGGGTGGGGCGGGGAAGGGCGGGATTCAGGATGCCGGGGTGCCCGGCTTGCACGTGCCGGACAGCGTCGAGGTGGCCTTG
>NZ_QAJB01000356.1:1452-2789 GCF_003061325.1 Microbacterium sp. HMWF026 | reverse complement strand
CGCGAGAACGGCCGACGCGACCAGGACGATGCCGGCGGGCCGACGCCGCAGCACGCCCTCGATCCACTGCTCGCCGAGGGAGTGCGCCCCGCCGCTCTCGGTGACGACGACCGCGAGACCCTGTTCCTTGGCGACCTCTTGCACCCCGGCGATGATCTCCATCGACCAGCTCGCCTCGAACTCATGGAAGACGAGCTCGATCAGACCGCCCGGCGGGCGCTCCCGCTGCGACCGCCGCACGTACCCGCGCGCGGTGAGCAGACCCTCGATCCGCGCGCGCGTCGCGGGCGAGATGTCGCCGTGGCCGTTGAGCACCTTCGAGATGGTCGCGACGGAGACGCCCGCCTCGTCCGCGATGTCGCTCAGGCGGACGCGTTCACGGGAATCGGGGCTTCGCATCGCCGCAGCTTACGCCCATTTCGCGAAACTTACGTGAGCTTTCGACCGCCCGCCGCGCGCCCGCCCCCCGTCGAGTGTCCAAGACACACCGCACCACCGCGACGACGCGCGGCGTTTCCTGGACACTCGACGGATCCACCGCGCGCGACCGCGCGCTCAGCGCAGCGGGCGCCCTCATCCCGCGGGCGTCGCGGAGGGCGAGGGCTTCGGACCGTTGCCGTTCCCGTGATTGCCGACGGGTGTCACGTGCCCGGGGGCCTGGTCCGAACGGCCGGGGCCCGACCCCGCGCCCGGGGCGATGCCCGGACCGGGGTTCGCGCTCGCCGCCGGGGACGGCGCACTCGTGGGCGCCCCGCCGCCGGGCGAACCGCTCTCGGGCGCGACCGGGGTGCCGGGCGCGGGGTTCGTCTCGACCGGCTGCGGAGCGGAGGGAGTCGTCGGAGCGGTGTCGGCGATCGGATCGACCACCACGTCGACCGGCGCGCTCGGCGCAGGCGGGGTGTCGGCATCCGTCGACGAAACCGGGAGCACGGCCTGGCTGGGGGTCGGATCGGGTGCGGAGCGCTCGGCCAGGGCCGGGGTCGCGCTCGACGTGGGAGCGGGCTGACGACCCGTGGTCGCCCCGCCCGCGGAGCCGAGCGAGAAGGCCAGCACGTGTCCGCCGACGACGACGGCCGCCGCCGCGGCTGCGCCCGCCCACACCCAGCCACGTCCCCGGGCCCGCTCTCGACGGGCGCGCGAACCGGGAGCCGTAGCGGCCGTCGTCTCGCGGGCCGGCACCGGGGTCGGCGCCGCCGACGCCCCCGCGGGGGCGAACAGCTCATCGAGAGCGCGGGTCTCGTCATCCACCCGCGGGAACGACACGAGCGCGGCCGGCGCCGGCGCGTCGGGCGCGAGCTCGGCGGCGCGCCGGGCCACATCCGCCGCGCGGGGCCGCG
>NZ_QAJB01000356.1:0-1442 GCF_003061325.1 Microbacterium sp. HMWF026 | reverse complement strand
CCGCCACTCGTAGCCGAGGTCGGCGGGCACCTCGGGCTGGCGGGCGAGGCGGGCGAGCACGCTCTCCTGCAGGGTCCCGGCCCCGAACGGCGACAGACGCGTCAGCGCCTCGATCGCCAGCAGGCCCAGGGCGTAGACGTCCGATTCGGCGCGGGGCGGCTCGCCGCGCACCTGCTCGGGTGCCAGGTAGGCGGCGGTGCCGATGACCGTTCCCGGCGTCGTCAACCGCGTCGCGTCGATCAGGTGGGCGACGCCGAAGTCGGCGAGAACCGCCTCGAAGGGCACCTCGCGCCCGCGGACGGGACGCAGCAGGACGTTCGACGGCTTGACGTCGCGGTGGACGATACCGGCCTCGTGCACCGTCGCCAACGCCCCGGCCAGATCGCGGACGAAGCCGGCCACCTCGGCGACGGGGATCGGCCCGTCCTCGATGCGCCGGCGCAGCGACGGTCCCTCGATGAGCTCCATGACGAGGTAGACGTGATCGCTCGCGCCCAGCCGCGCGTCGTAGAGCGTGACGAGCGAGGGGTGGTCGAGAGCGGCCAGCGCGCGTGCTTCGGCCAGCCGCCGGATGGGCGCCGGGTCATCGCCCCCGTCGAGGTGGAAGATCTTGATCGCGACGTCTCGAGCGAGCACCTCGTCGCGGGCGCGGAAGACGCGGCCCATCCCTCCCGCACCGATGCGCTCGCGCAGGATGTAGCGCCCGCCGAGGATGTCGCCCGCGTGAGGCATCGGAAGATCGGGGGCGTGGCTCATCGGGTCCTTCGGGAGGAGGCGCCGCGGGGGCGAGCAGCGAGAAGGGATGCCGTGCGGTCATCCCTTCGAGGGTCGACACTATGCACACGTGGTGCGCGCCGGACGGGGGTGGCGAGCGAGGGTGCCGACGCGCATAATGCCCGCCGGTCCGCGCCTCAGCCGTCGTCGCCGTCCGACGGGGTAACGCCGGTGTCGCTGGACCACACCGCACGCGCGCCGCTGTCGCCCACCTGCACGACCGAGACGGTGGTGCCCACCGAAACCGCGATCGCGACGACGGCGATGATGAGCGTCAGCACGCGCGAGCGGCCGGGGGTGGTAGGCCGCTCGGCCGAACGAGGCGCCCGACGATCGCGCACGCGGAACCAGACCCACTGGCCCGCGGCGACGACGAACAGGCCGATCGCCCACGGCAGCAGCTGGTCGCCGAGCTCGGTGTGCCGCTCGAGCACCGCCGACTCCGGCACCTGCCGCTCCAGGGCTTCACCGGCCTCTTTCGCGAGCGGCACGAAGATCAGCGCCACGAGGGCGACGATCGGGGTGAGGATGCCGAGACGGCGACGCGCCGCCGGCCAGACGCTGCCGAGGACGACCATCAGCGCCGCCAGCGGGACGAGCACGACCACGGCGTGCACCAGCAAGGGATGAGCGGGGAGACCCGCGATCTGCCACATGCGCTCATGAAA
>NZ_QAJB01000355.1:0-2778 GCF_003061325.1 Microbacterium sp. HMWF026 | reverse complement strand
CGGGTCCGCCACGCGGCGGCACGTCCTGGACACTCGACACGACGAGCGCCAAGCGCGACGCCGGCACGAGCGCCAAGCGCGACGTCGGCACGAGCGCCCCGCGCGACGCCGCCGGGCGCGCACCGCAAGGGGTGCCGCGTCCGCCCGGCCCGCCGCTAGCCTCGCGCCATGAGCCCCGCGAAGACGCCGCCCGAGATCCTCGACGTCGACGGGCACGAGGTGCGCGTCACCAGCCCCGACCGTGTGGTCTTCACCGAGGCGGGGCTGACCAAGCTCGACCTCGTGCGGTACTACCTCGCCGTCGCCGAGGGAGCCCTTCGCGGGGCCGGCGGACGCCCCATGGTGCTGAAGCGCTTCTCGAAGGGCCTCGATCAGGAGCCCTTCTTCCAGAAGCGCGTCCCCGAGAACCACCCCGACTTCATCGACACCGCGATCCTGCGCTACGCCTCGGGCACCTCCGCCGAAGAGGCGGTGATCCGGGATGCCGCGGGCCTGGCCTGGGTAGTCAACCTGGGCTGTCTCGACCTCAACCCCCACCCCGTCCGCGCCGAGGATCTGGACCACCCCGACGAGCTGCGGGTCGACCTCGACCCCATGCCCGGAGTCGATTGGGCGCAGATCGTGGACGTCGCGTTCATCGCACGCGACGTGCTGCAGGATCACGGTCTGACCGGTTGGCCCAAGACGTCGGGGTCGCGCGGCCTGCACATCCTCGTCCGCATCCGCCCCGAGTGGGATTTCGCCGCCGTGCGCCTGGCCGCCGAGACCCTCGCCCGCGAGGTCGAGAACCGCGCCCCGGGATTGGCGACGGCACGGTGGTGGAAGGAGGAGCGCGGCGAGAGCGTCTTCGTCGACTTCAATCAGAACGCCAAGGACCGCACGGTCGCCTCGGCCTATTCGATCCGTCCGCTGCCCGACGCGCGCGTGTCGACGCCGCTCACCTGGGACGAGGTGCGCAGCCGCCGCCCCGAGGAGTTCACCGTCCTGACGGTGCCCGAGCGGTTCCGCGCGATCGGCGACCCGCACGCCGGGATCGACGACACCGCCGGGTCGCTCGATGCGCTGCTCGCGCTGGCCGAGCGTTTGGGGCCGGCCGAGAAGCCTCCGCGCGGCTCCGACGGCTCGGGCCGCCGCACGTCGACCATGCCGCTCATCGAGGTCGCGCGGACCAAGACCAAGCCCGAGGCGCTGGACGCGCTCGAGACGTGGAAGACCGGGCATCCCCAGGCCGCGTCCCACCTGCACCCCGCGGACGTCCTCGTCGACGGCATGCGCGGCTCGAGCTCGCTCTGGTACCGCGTGCGCGTGAACCTGCAGCACATCCCGGATGCCGAGCGCCCCGCGCAAGAGGAACTGATCGCCGACTACGATCCCTGGGCCGGCCGCTCCCCGTCCTGACCATCCACGAGCGAGCGCACGAGGTGGGCACAGCCGTAGCGGTACGCCTCGTCGAGGTCGCCGCCGAGGCGGAAGGCTCCGGCGAGCTCCATGGTCACGAAGCCGGTCGCCCACGCCGTGAGAAGACGGGCCGCGTCCAGCGCGCGCCCCTCACCCACGATGTCCGTCGTCGCGCGCAGCACCGGGGCGCTCGTCTGCGCCAGGGTGTCGGCATCCACGACCGAGGCGAAGAGCAACCGGAACGCCTCGGGTCGCGCGTGCCCGAAGGAGCGGAAGGCGTGCAGCTGCCCGTCGAGGTCCGACGCGGCCTCGAGACGGCTCGTGAGGTCGCGCGCCGCGTCGCCTCCGACGAGGGCGAGCAACGCGTCGCGGTCGCGGACGCGCTTGTACAGCGAGGGCGCTCGGACTCCGACCTCGACCGCGACCGCCTGCATGGTGACCGCGGCGATCCCGCCCGCATCGAGCAGGCGTGCGGCGGCGGCGACGATCTCGTCGAGCGTCGTTCTGACCGGTGTCGGCATGACCCCTCCCATGGCTACAGACATAAGCTATCATGGCTACACTTCGTAGCTATCACCGAGAAAGGCAGGCCCATGCGACTCGCCCCCGCCCTCCACCGCCTCGGCAACGAGCTCGTCGCCGCGCACCTCATCGTCACCCCCGACGGCATCACCCTCGTCGACGCGGGCCTACCCGGCTTCTACGCCGACCTCGTCCGCGAAATGGATGCCATCGGCCGCCCCCTCAGCGACATCCGCGGCGTCGTGTTGACCCACGGCGATGTCGATCACGTCGGCTGCTCGGAACGCCTGCGCCGCGAGCTCGGCATCCCCGTCTACGTGCACGCGGCCGACGCGGATCGCGCGCGCGGCGGGGACAAGCCGAAGACGACCGTCGGCCCCATGCGCCCCGGGCCCCTGCTCGGCTTCGCCGCCTATGCGATCCGCAAGGGGATGCGACCGCAGTGGCTCACCGAGGTGCGCGAGGTCGCCGACGGCGACGAGCTCGATCTACCGGGCCGCCCGCGCGTGATCGGCATGCCCGGCCACTCCCCCGGCAGCATCGCCGTGTTCTCGCCCGCCGTGCGCGCGGTCTTCGTCGGGGACGCCCTCACGACACGGCACGTGCTGACGGGTCGCCGCGGACCGGCGCCCGCCCCGTTCACCGACGATCCCGCCGAGGCCCTCGCCTCACTCGCGCGCATCGAGGATCTGGATGCCGACTGGGTGCTCCCCGGGCACGGTCCCGCGTTCCAGGGGTCACCGTCGGCCGCGGTCTCCGCCGTGCGGGCGGCGGCGAGGGCCTGAGGCGGGGCCCCTCCACCGTGCGGGCAGCGGCGCGGGCCTGAGGCGGGGCCCCGGGATCAGCGTCGTCGCGGAC
>NZ_QAJB01000354.1:4585-5728 GCF_003061325.1 Microbacterium sp. HMWF026 | reverse complement strand
AGATGCCCACGCTCGACTCGGGCAAGCCCGACCGGGCCCTGCTCCGACGTCGACTCGACGCGGGCGGCGACCTCGCGCGGGCTTAGGATGAGCCTCCGTGGCAGCTCCCTCTCGTAAGCGTCCCCAGACCGCCAAGAAGCGTCGTCCCGGCGGCAATCCGCAGAAGAACCGCAGCGCCGCCCCGCAGGCCGTCGCCCCCGCGACCGCCCGTGACTGGATCGCCGCCGCTCGCCTGCGCACCCTTCCGCTGGCGATCACGCCGGTCCTGATCGGCACCGGGGCGGCGACCCTCGTCGATGAGCGGTTGCATTGGGTGATCGCCCTGGCCTGCCTCGCTTTGGCCTTCGCCCTGCAGATCGGCGTCAACTACGCCAACGACTACTCCGACGGCATCCGCGGGACCGACGACGTGCGCGTGGGGCCGGGCCGTCTGACCGGCGGTCGCAAGGCGAAGCCGCGGACCGTGCTCATCGTCGCTCTGGCGTTCTTCGCCCTCGCCGGTCTGATCGGTCTCGCCCTCGTCATCCGCACCGGACAGTGGTGGTTGCTGCTGCTGGGCGCCGTGTGCATCGCGGCCGCGTGGTTCTACACCGGCGGCAAGCGTCCTTACGGGTACAACGCGATGGGCGAGCTGTTCGTGTTCGTGTTCTTCGGACTCGTCGCCACCCTCGGCACGACCTGGCTGCAGGTGCTCTCGCTGCCGCAGGAGGCCTGGTTCGGAGCGGTCGCCGCGGGACTGCTCGCGTGCGCGGTGCTGCTGGCCAACAACCTGCGCGACATCGATCAGGACCGCCTCGCCGGAAAGCGCACCCTCTCGGTGCTCATCGGTCGACGCGCCACGCAGGTGCTGTTCACGCTGTTCGTGCTGATCCCGTTCGCGATCGCGGTGTTCCTGGCGTTCGTCTACCCGATCGCGTGGCTGACGCTGATCGCGCTGCTCGGCGGGCTGGCGGCGATCCTCATCGTGTGGACCTACCGCACGCCCCGTGAACTGATCACGGCGCTGCAGGTGACGAGCTTCACCTCGGTCGCGTACGGCGCGCTGCTGTTCTGGGCGTTCGCCGGCTGAGCGTTCGCCCGCTCAGGTCAGCGGTCGATCGGGGGCTCGCCGTCGGGGCGGGTCGCGTCGACCACCGCGTCCTC
>NZ_QAJB01000354.1:2638-4574 GCF_003061325.1 Microbacterium sp. HMWF026 | reverse complement strand
GCCTGTCGCTGGGCCCGACGTTCGGCGAGACCGCCGGTGACGTCGTCGAGCGGGCGGCGCAGGAACAGCAGCGACAGGCTCAGCCCGATGAGGGCGGCGAAGATCGCCGCCAGCCACGGGAGCTCCTGGAACACCGGGAACAGCAGCAGGATCACCAGCGGCACGACGAAGGCGAGGAGTCGCAGCACCGTGTAGACGAGGGCCGAGCGTGCGCGCATCGTCCCAGTCTACGGCGGCGGCCACGGGGGCCTTCCCGGGTCGTTCGACGGTGGGCCAGCTCGGCGGCGTCCGGGCCGCCCCGCCGTGGACGCACGTAGAATCGGTCCATGGCACGGCTGCTTCTCATCCTGGCGCTCGTGGCGACCGTCTTCTGGGTCTACACGATCGTCGACTGCGCCGTGCAATCCCCTTCGCGTCACCGCGGTGTCAGCAAGCCCGCGTGGATGGCCATCGTCATCCTGCTGCCGGTACTCGGCGGCATCCTGTGGTTCCTCATCGGTCGGGGTCGCGCCGGCAAGCCGGTCGTCCGCCGGGCACCCGACGACGATCCGGAGTTCCTCGGTCGCATGACCCCCTCGGCGCGTGCCGAGCAGGACGAGCGCATCCGCCGCCTCGAAGAGGAGCTTGCGCAGCTGGACTCCGAGGCCGACGACCCGGCCCCGCCGAAGAAGTCGGCCGACCCGGGTGACGACCCGCGCAAGCCCGGCGACGACGACACCCGCGGTCAGCGCGGCGCCGTCGGCTGACGCCGTGACCTCGCCGAACGGTCGCTCCGCCGCGCCCGCCACCGACGCCGCCGCGGCGCTGCTCGCCGGACTCGTCTCGCGGGGCGTGCGTCACGTCGTGGTGAGCCCCGGCTCGCGCTCGCAGGCCCTCGCCCTCGTCGCCGCCGACCTCGAGCGAGCCGGGCTGATACACCTGCACGTGCGCATCGACGAGCGCGTCGCGGGCTTCACCGCACTGGGCATCGGACGCGAGAGCGGGATGCCGGCCGTCGTCGTCTGCACCTCGGGCACGGCCGTCGCCAACCTGCTGCCGGCCGCTCTCGAGGCGCACCACGCGGGCGTGCCGCTGGTGCTGCTGACGGCCGATCGCCCGCCGGAGCTGCGCGGCGTCGGCGCCAACCAGACGACGCGCCAGCCGGGGCTCTTCCGCTCGGCCGCGCGTCTCGAGGCCGACCTGGCCGTCCCCGATCAGACCGACGACGACGGCGATGCGGTGCAGACCGCCGACCTGGACGCGCTCGCGGCCGAGGCCCTGGCCGCCGCTCTGGGCGAGGGTGCACGCGTCCCGGGGCCCGTGCACCTGAACGTGCCCCTGCGCGAGCCGCTCGCGGGCGCCGCCCCCTCGTGGCTCGCCGCGCGCGCGGCATCCCCCGCTCTCCCGGACGAGCCGAAGGACGACGGCGACGACGTGTCGGGCGCGCTCTACCAGGGCGGCGGCGGGATCGGGCGCGCCGACGTGGCCCCCGACGCCGAGGCCGCCCATCGCCTCGAGACGGGGCCGCGCACCATCGTGGTCGCGGGGGCGGATGCCGGGGCCGCGGCCGAGCAGCTCGCGCACGACGGCGGCTTCCCCCTCGTCGCCGAGATCGTCAGCGGCGCGCGCTTCGGTCGCCAGATCGTGCACGGCTACCGGGGCCTGCTGAACGATCCGCAGCTCGGCGGACGCATCGAGCGGGTCGTCGTCTTCGGTCGCCCGACGCTCAGCCGCGAGGTGACGCGCCTGCTCATGCGCGCCGACGTCGAGGTGCTGGCCGTCCGCGGACCGGGCGAGCCGATCAACCTCAACGGCACGACGTGCGCCGTCGACGCCGTGCGGGTCGCCGGCGGCGCCGACCGCGAGTGGCTGGGGGAGTGGATGCGCGCCTCGCGCGCCGCTGCGGTCGATCTCTCGCCGCCCGCCCCCGACGCCGACGGACTCGCCTCGGCCGTTC
>NZ_QAJB01000354.1:0-2627 GCF_003061325.1 Microbacterium sp. HMWF026 | reverse complement strand
CTGGTGTTCGGCTCGTCCCGCATCGTGCGCGTCGCCGACGAGCTGCTCGGCGGCAAGAAGGTCGCCGTGCACTCCAACCGCGGTCTCGCCGGGATCGACGGAACCATCGCCACCGCCACGGGGATCGCCCTCGCGAGCCAGGGCGACGAGCGGCCGGGCGTGACGCGCCTGCTGCTGGGTGACCTGGCGTTCCTCCACGACATGGGCGCGCTGCTGCTGCCTCCGGGCGAGGCAGAGCCGCGCCTGCAGGTCGTCGTCGGCAACGACGGCGGCGGCACGATCTTCGACGGGCTCGAGGTGGCCGGGGTGGCCGGCGACGACGCGATGACCCGCGTGCAGTACACGCCGCAGACCGCGCGACTCGAACAGCTCGCCCTCGCCTTCGGATGGGAGTACCACCGCGTCACGACGCGGGTGGCGCTCGATCAGGTGCTCACGGCCTCCACCGGCGGACGCCAGCTCATCGAGGTGCCGCTCGCCCGCTGATCGCGCCGACACGGCATCCCTCGATCCGGGAACCGTCAACGGGTGGCGTCGGGCACGCCGGACGCGCCAGCATGGCGTGATGAGCACGAAGAGCCGCTGGTCCTCGCCCGCCGCCGACGCCCTGCGCGTCGATCCCGGTTTCCGCCTCGCCGACATCGACACCCGGTCCACGCCCGGGTACGAGGGCGACAAAGACAGCGGGAAGGCCGACCTCGAGGCGGGTCGCGAACCGCTCGAGGACCTGCAGGAGCGGCTCTTCGCGCAGAGCGTCGCCGGCACCGCCACCGGTTCGGTGCTGCTGGTGCTGCAGGCCATGGACACCGCGGGCAAGGGCGGCATCGTGCGCCACGTCGTCGGGGCCGTCGACCCGCAGGGCGTGGAGCTGGCGTCGTTCAAGAAGCCGACCGCCGAAGAGCTCGCGCACGACTTCCTCTGGCGGATCGAGAAGAGACTCCCGGATGCCGGGCGCCTCGGCGTCTTCGACCGCTCCCACTACGAGGACGTGCTCATCGGCCGCGTGCGTCAGCTCGCCGCGCCCGACGAGATCGAGCGCCGCTACGGCGCGATCGTCGCCTTCGAGGCGCAGGCGGCCGAGATGGGCATCCGCGTGGTCAAGGTGATGCTGCACATCTCGAAGGACGAGCAGCGAGAGCGCCTCGCCGCGCGTCTCGAGCGCCCCGAGAAGCACTGGAAGTACAACCCCGGCGACGTCGACGAGCGCCTGCTCTGGGACGACTACATGGACGCGTACCAGGTCGCCATCGAGCGCACCTCGACGCCCGTGGCGCCGTGGCACGTCGTCCCCGCCGACCGCAAGTGGTACGCCCGGCTCGCCGTGCAGCAACTGCTCATCGACGCCCTCGAGGACATCGCGCCGCAGTGGCCGGCCGCCGACTACGACGTCGAGGTCGAGAAGAAGCGCCTCGCGGACTCCTGATCGTCAGGCCAGCGCCTCGACGATCGGGCGGAATTTCACGCGCGTCTCGAGCAGTTCCGATTCGGGCACGCTGTCGGCCACGATCCCCGCACCCGCGTACGCGGTGATGGGGGCCGTGGGTGACGAGGGTGCCGCGCGGTCGATCTGCGCGCAGCGCAGCGCGATGGCCCACTCGCCGTCGCCCGAGCCGCTCGTCCATCCGACGGCGCCGGCGTAGCGACCGCGGTCGAACGGCTCGAGGCGACGGATGACCTCCATCGCCGCGGTCGTGGGGGTGCCCGCGACCGCGGCCGTGGGGTGCAGCACCGACAGCAGATCGAGAGAGGACGCGTCCTCGCTCAGCACGCCCTCGACGTCGGTCGCGAGGTGCCACACGTTGGGCAGCTTGAGCGTGAAGGGCTGCGCCTCGGCCGCGAGCGACGAGGTGTGCGGACCCAGTGCGTTCAGCACGCTCTGCACCGCGAAGCGGTGCTCGTCCTGGTCCTTGGAGCTCTCGGTGAGAGCGATGGATGCCGCGACATCGGCGTCGGCGTCGCCGCCGCGGGCGACGGTCCCGGCGAGGACGCGCGCGGTCACCGTGCCGTCCGACACCGTCACCAGCGTCTCGGGGCTTGCGCCGATCAGACCGTCCACCGCGAACACCCAGCAGTCGGGATAGCCCTCGAGCAGCGATCGCACGAGCCGGCGGAGGTCGGAGCCGGAGGGCACCGTGCCGGTGATGTCGCGGGCGAGCACGACCTTGGCCACCTCGCGGGAGCCGATCGCCTCGATGGCCTGGCGGACGGCATCCTGATACTTCTCCGCCGTCTGGAGCCCGGGGCCCAGCGTCGCCGACCAGTGCGGACCGAAGGGGGAGCGCGGGGGCAGCTCGGGCTCGGGCTCGTCGGGGGTGTCGTCGAACGCCAGGCGGGTCACCCACGCGCGACCGCTGTGCCGCCCGACGATCATGCCGGGAACGCGCAGCACGTTCTCGCGCGCGGAGCGCGGGTCGAACACGAACGAGCCGAAGCCCACGAGTCCCGTGCCCGGAAGCCCCACCGGGTCGTCGACGTCGGCGGCGGCGGCGATCGCGCGCCAGCGCTCCGATATCGTCGCGTCGCCGGGCTGCGTCCCCGTGTAGCGCAGCGTCAGCAGGTCGCCGAAGGCCGACAACGACTCCCCGCGCCGACTCCAGAAGAGGGGGTCGTACGGCGTGGTGTACGCC
>NZ_QAJB01000353.1:670-7318 GCF_003061325.1 Microbacterium sp. HMWF026 | reverse complement strand
CTCCCGCCGCCCCCGGTTCCGTCATGCGCGGTGCCGTCGACCTCTCCTCCCTGCGCAACCGCCCCGCGGCCCCGACGACGCCCGCGCCGGCGGCGTCCGCGTCCGCCGGTGCCCCCGCCGGTGCCCTTCCCCTCGTCTTCGACGTCACCGACGCGACGTTCGGCGAGGTGCTCGAACTCTCGCGCACCGTGCCCGTCGTGATCGACCTGTGGGCCGAGTGGTGCGGGCCGTGCAAGCAGCTCAGTCCCGTTCTCGAGAAGGTCGTGACAGAGCTGGCCGGCAGGCTGGTGCTGGCCAAGGTCGACGTCGATGCGAACCCGCAGCTCGCTCAGGGCTTCCGCGCGCAGTCGATCCCGATGGTCCTCGCGCTCGTCGCCGGTCAGCCCGTCCCCTTGTTCACCGGGGCCGTGCCGGAGCAGCAGGTGCGCGACGTCTTCGCCCAGTTGCTGCAGCTGGCAGCGCAGCACGGCGTGACGGGAACCGTTCCGGTCGCCGACGGCGAACCCGCGGCCGCTGCCGAGGAGCCGCTCCTTCCGCCGCTGCACGCCGAGGCGTTCGCCGCGATCGAAGAGGGCGACTACGCCCGCGCCATCTCGGCCTACGAGCAGGCCCTGTCCGAGAACCCGCGCGACGCCGATGCCCGCGCCGGACTCGGCCAGGTGCGCCTGCTCGACCGCGTGCAGGGCGCTGATCTGCAGGCGGCCCGGGCGGCTGCTGCGGCCGAGCCGCAGGGCGTTCCGGCGCAGTTCCTCGTGGCCGACCTCGACGTCGTGGGCGGTCACGTCGACGACGCCTTCGGGCGTCTGCTCGACCTGTTCGCGGCTCTTCCGTCCGACGAGCGCGCGCCCGTGCGGGAGCGTCTGCTCGAGCTGTTCGGCATCGTCGGCGACGACGACGCCCGCGTGATCCGCGCGCGAGCGCGGTTGGCATCCCTGCTCTTCTAATCTCGCGACCGCTCCGTCGTCCACGAAGCGAAGGACACGGCACGAGAGAACGCCCCGCCCCGGTTCGACCGGGACGGGGCGTTCTGTCGTCAGCGCGTCAGGCGCCGGCGCGGTGGTGCAGCCACAGCACGCCCAGCGGAGGAAGCGTCAGCGTGGCGCTGCCGCGACCGTCCGTGTGGACGCTCCCCAGGTTGCCCTGGCCCGAACCGCCGAAGGCCTCGGCGTCGCTGTTGAGGACCTCGGTCCACTCGCCCGCCTCGGGCAGATCGAGCGGGAAATCGCTCAGGGGGACGCCCGAGAAGTTGCAGACGACGGCGATGGTGTTGCCGTGGTGGTCGCGACGGGCGAAGGCCAGCACGTTGGGGTTCCATGCCGGGGCACCCAGGCGCGAGAACGCCGCGCCGTCGTGGTCGCGCGACCACAGTGCCGCCTGATCCTTGTAGACGCGGTTCAGCTCGGCGACGAACGAATGCAGCTGCGCGTGAGAGGGCTGGTCCAGCATCCACCAGTCGAGCCCGCGCGACTCGGACCACTCGGACATCTGCCCGAACTCCTGGCCCATGAACAGCAGCTGCTTGCCGGGGTGGCCCCACATGTACGCCAGGAAGGCGCGCATGTTGGCGAGCTTCTGCCAGTGGTCTCCCGGCATCCGTCCGAACAGGCTGCCCTTGCCGTGCACGACCTCGTCATGGCTGATGGGCAGGACGAAGTTCTCGCTGAACGAGTACACGAACGAGAACGACAGCTCGCCCTCGTGGTGCGAGCGGTACATCGGGTCGCGGCCGATGTACTGCAGCGAATCGTTCATCCAGCCCATGTTCCACTTGAACCCGAAGCCCAGACCCGCGTGCGAGGTGGGGGCGGTCACGCCGGGGAAGCTGGTGGACTCCTCGGCGATGAGCGCGATGCCCGGGTACCGCTTGTAGGACGTCGCGTTGACCTCCTGCAGGAAGCGGATCGCCTCGAGGTTCTCGCGACCGCCGAACTGGTTGGGCGCCCATTCGCCCTCGTTGCGGGAGTAGTCCAGATAGAGCATGGATGCCACGGCATCCACCCGCAGACCGTCGACGTGGAACTCCTCGAACCAGTACAGCGCGTTCGCGACGAGGAAGTTGCGCACCTCGTTGCGGCCGTAGTCGAAGATGAGCGTGCCCCAGTCCTTGTGCTCTCCGCGACGCGGGTCGGGGTGCTCGTAGAGCGCCTCGCCGTCGAAGCGCGCGAGCGCGAACTCGTCCTTGGGGAAGTGCCCGGGAACCCAGTCCATGATGACGCCGATGCCCGCCTGGTGCAGGCGGTCGATCAGGTAGCGCAGGTCGTCGGGGGAGCCGAAGCGGCTGGTGGGGGCGTAGTAGCCCGACACCTGGTAGCCCCACGAGCCGCCGAAGGGGTGCTCGGCCAGGGGCAGGAACTCGACGTGGGTGAAGCCCTGTGCGCTGACGTACGAGATGATCTCGTCGGCCGCGTCGCGGTACGACAGTCCCGGCTTCCACGAGCCGAGGTGCAGCTCGTAGATCGACATCGGCCGGTCGAGGGGCGCGGTACGCGAGCGCTCCGCGATCCAGGTGTCATCGGCCCACTCATAGGCGGTCTCGGTGACGACGGATGCCGTGGCCGGCGGGGTCTCGGCGAGGCGGGCCATCGGGTCGGCCTTCTCGATCCACTGACCGGCGCGCGTGAGGATCTCGAACTTGTAGCGGGTTCCGGCGCCGATGCCGGGGACGAACAGCTCCCAGACGCCGCTGCCGCCCATCGAGCGCATCGCGCTGCCGGTGCCGTCCCAGCCGTTGAAGTCGCCGATGACGCGAAGGGCGCGGGCGTCGGGCGCCCACACCGTGAACGCGGTGCCGGTGGAGCCGTCGAGCTCGCGGACGTGGGCGCCGAGGACGCGCCAGAGCTCCTCGTGCCGGCCCTCGGAGATGAGGTGCAGGTCGAGCTCGCCGACCGAGGGGGCGTGGCGGTAGCCGTCGTCGGCGACGTGCTCGCTGTCGTCGTAGCGGGCGCGCACCGTGTACGCGCCGGGGTAGGCGTCGACCGCGGCCTCCCAGATGCCCCCGCGCACGTGCGACAGCGCCACCTCGGTGCCGTCGGCCAGCTCGGCGGACACCTCGCGGGCGAGGGGCCGGCGGGACCGGATCACCCAGCCCTCGCCGCTCTGGTGCACCCCCAGCACGCTGTGCGGGTCGTGGTGCGAGCCGTGCGCGACGGCATCCAGGATCTCAGGGGGCAGGGTGGTCATCGGTTCTCCTTGACGTGCAGGATGTGCACGGGCTCGTTGAAAGCGTCGAGGCGCACGAAGTTGTGGTCGGCCCAGGTGAACACCTGGCCGGTCACGAGGTCTTCGACGTCGTACGACGCCCCCGGCTCGATGCCGAACACGGTCGTGTCGAGGTGGACGGTGGTCTCGCGCGCGGAGTGCGGGTCGACGTTGACGACGACGATCACGGTGTCGGACGAGCCGGTGGGCGACAGCTCGGCATCCAGGTGCTTGGAATAGACGAGGATGGCGTCGTCGTCGCTCCAGTGCACCTGCAGGTTGCGCAGCTGCCGCAGGGCGGGGTGCGCGCGGCGGGCCGCGTTGAGCATGCGCAGGTAGGGGGCGAGGGAGTCGCCGGATGCCTCTGACCCCTCCCAATCGCGGAACTTGTACTCGTACTTCTCGTTGTCGATGTTCTCTTCGGAACCCGGACGCGCGACGTTCTCGTACAGCTCGTACCCCGCGTAGACACCGTAGGTCGGGGCGGCGGTCGCGGCGATCGCGGCGCGGATCTTGTACGCCGGGCGTCCGCCGAACTGCAGGTACTCGGTGAGGATGTCGGGGGTGTTGACGAACAGGTTCGGCCGCAGGAAGTCGTCGGTGTCGTGCGCGAGCCCGCCGAGGAACTCCTCCAGCTCTTCTTTCGTGTTGCGCCAGGTGAAATAGGTGTAGCTCTGCTGGAACCCGGCCATCGCCAGACCCTGCAGCGGGGCGGGGCGCGTGAACGCCTCGGCCAGGAAGACGGCGTCGGGCTCCTCGGCGCTGACCGTGGCGATGAGCCACTCCCAGAACTGCAGGGGCTTGGTGTGCGGGTTGTCGACGCGGAAGATGGTCACGCCCTGTGCGATCCAGTGCCGGACGATGCGCAGCACCTCGGCCCGGATGCCGTCGGGATCGTTGTCGAAGTTGACCGGGTAGATGTCCTGATACTTCTTCGGCGGGTTCTCGGCGAAGGCGATGGAGCCGTCGGGCAGCGTGGTGAACCACTCGGGGTGCTCGGCCACCCACGGGTGGTCGGGGGAGGCCTGCAGCGCGAGGTCGAGGGCCACCTCGATGCCGTTCTCGCGCGCCGCGGCGACGAAGGCGCGGAAATCGTCGAGCGTGCCGAGGTCGGGGTGCACGGTGTCGTGGCCACCCGAGGCCGCGCCGATCGCCCAGGGCGAGCCGGGGTCGCCCGGCTCGGTGACGAGGGTGTTGTTCGGTCCCTTGCGGTTGGTCACGCCGATCGGGTGGATGGGCGGCAGGTAGAGCACGTCGAAGCCCATGCCGGCGACGCCGGGCAGACGGTTGATCGCCGTGCGGAAGGTGCCGCTGACGACCGAGCCGTCCTCGGCGCGAGTGGCGCCCTCGGAGCGGGGGAAGAACTCGTACCAGGCCCCGACGCCGGCGCGCTCGCGCTCGACGAGCAGCTCGGCGTCGCGGCCGACCGAGACCAGGCCCATCATCGGGCGGGCGGCGAACAGCGCCGCGATCGCCGGGTCGCGGACGATCTCGAGCGCGACGTCGTCGTGCACGTCGGGATCGCGCAGCGACCGGGCGGCGTCGTAGAGCGCGTCCTTGTCGCTGCCGGGGCGCTTCTTCTCGCCGCGGGCGCGGTCGAACAGCTGCGCTCCCATCTCGCGCATGAGGGCCGTATCGACCCCCGCGGCGATCTTGAGCTCGGCCGCGTGCTCCCACGTGGCGAAGTCGTCGGCGAAGGCCTCGAAGCGGAAGCGCCACACGCCCTGCTCGAGGGGAGCCACCAGCGTCGACCAGCGGTCGAAGCCGTCGTTGAGCGGACTCAACCGGTGCAGGGATTCGTCGCCCGACGGAGAGAACAGCCGGACGTTGACCCCGATGCGGTCGTGCCCCTCGCGGAAGGCGGTGACCGTGAACGGCACGGCCTCGCCGACGAAGGCCGACGGGCGGAAGCGTCCGCCCGGGACGCTGGGGTGGGGGAGCGTCATGGGGATGCGCGGAGTGACCACGCTGCGCGAGGTGGGCGTCGGCTTGACCGGACGCACCGGGATCGAGGCGGCGCTGCGCCAGGGCAGCTCGGGCGTTTCAGTCGTCGTGGTGGCCACGGATCGAACCTATCGCGGGGCGACGACGTTGCCCCATCGTTTCGTCCGGCCTTGACAGGGCGCGCCCCCGGCGCGACGCCGCGACCCGGCGCGGAGCGCGAGAGCTGGCGCCGCGACCCGGGCACGGAGCGCGAGAGCCGACGCCGCGATCTCTCGCGCGCCGGAATCGCGACCCCCGACCGGCCGGACTCAGTCCACGCGGAACAACCGCATCGACGCACCGGCGATCGGGACGACGTCGCCCGGCGCGAAGCGCGGTTCGTCCTCGGCCGGCGCCTCGTCCGCGCTCGACCACAGCTCGACGAAGATCGCGTCGTCGAGGTCGGGCAGCACGATCTCGGTGTCGTCCTCTGTCCCGTGGATGACGACGAGCACCCGGTTGGGTGCTTCTTCTTCGGGCGTCGAGGTGGCCAGGTACTGCAGGGTGCGGTGCGCGGGATCGTTCCAGCGGTCGCTCGACATCGTCTCGCCGTGCTCGTCGAACCACTCCATCACCGAGGCGGAGGGGATCCGTTCGCCGAGGCGTGCGAAGCGCCGGGGGCGGAGAGCCGGGTTGTCGCGCCGCACCTGCAGCAGGCGCTGCGTGTGCGCGAACAGGTCGTGCTGCCACGGCGCGAGGTCCCACGACAGCCAGGTCAGCGCCGAGTCGTGGCAGTACGCGTTGTTGTTTCCGCGCTGCGTGCGCCCCATCTCGTCACCGGCCGTGATCATGGGGATCCCCGCCGAGGTCAGCAGCGTTCCCATGAGGTTGCGCATGGCCTTGCGGCGGGTGGCGAGAACGCGCTCGTCGGTGGTCTTGCCCTCGGCGCCGTGGTTGAAGGAACGGTTGGTGTCGGCGCCGTCGCGGTTCTGCTCGCCGTTTCCGAGGTTGTGCTTGACGTCGTACGACACCAGGTCGCGCAGGGTGAAGCCGTCGTGCGCGGTCACGAAGTTGACGCTTGCGAGCGGCCCGCGTTCCTCGCTGAACGTGTTGGACGAACCGGCCAGCCGGGTGGCGAAGCCGCCGATGCCGACGGGAGCGGTGCTCGCGCGCCGCGCGTAGTCGATGTCGCTCAGCCAGAAGTTGCGCACCCGGTCGCGGTAGCGGTCGTTCCACTCCAGCCATCCGTCGCCGAAGTTGCCGGTCTGCCAGCCCCCCATGCCGACGTCCCAGGGCTCGGCGATGAGCTTGGCGCCCGCGAGCGTCTCGTCGGCGCGGATGGCGGCGAGCAGCGGGTGCTCGGGGGTGAACGAGTGGTTCTCGTCTCGGCCGAGGGTCACCGCGAGGTCGAAGCGGAAGCCGTCGATCTGCACCTCGTCGCTCCAGTAGCGCAGCGAGTCCAGCACGAGGCGGGCCGCGGCATCCGTCGAGGTGTTCACCGCATTGCCGCACCCGGTCTCGTCGATG
>NZ_QAJB01000353.1:0-660 GCF_003061325.1 Microbacterium sp. HMWF026 | reverse complement strand
GTCTGGCGGTAGTACGAACGGTTGTCGATGCCGCGCAGGCTCGTGCGCGGACCGCCGATGCCCTCTTCGGCGGTGTGGTTGTAGACGACGTCGAGGATCACCTCGAGCCCCGCTTCGTGCAGCAGCTTGACCATCCCCTTGAATTCGCGCAGCACCGCTTCGGGTCCCTCGGCGCGGCTGGCCGCGGTCGCGTACGGGGCGTGGGGGGTGAAGAAGTTGAGGGAGTTGTACCCCCAGTAGTTCGACAGTCCCAGCTGCAGCAGTCGGGGCTCCGTGGCGAAAGCGTGCACCGGGAGCAGCTCGACGCTCGTGATCCCGAGGGCGAGCAGGTGGTCGATCATCGCCGGGTGCGCCAGGCCCGCGTAGGTGCCGTGCAGGGCGGGAGGGATGAAGGGATGCCGCTTCGTCAGCCCCTTCACATGCCCCTCGTAGACGACCGTGCGGTCCAGCGGCACGCGCGGTTTGGTCGAGTCGCCCCAGTCGAACGAGCCGTCGACGACGACCGAGCGCCAGTCGCCGAAGCTGCCGGACACGAGACCGCGCGAGTACGGCTCGATCAGCAGCGACTGCGGGTTAAAGGTGTGCCCCGGACCGTGCGGGCCGCCGACGCGGACGGCGTAGCGCGCACCCGGACGCAGCAGGGGCGAGACGGCCTCGAAC
>NZ_QAJB01000352.1:5906-13853 GCF_003061325.1 Microbacterium sp. HMWF026 | reverse complement strand
GAATTGCGCGGCCCCGAGCTTCTCGATCACGTACCCGCGGCGGCAGTGGCCCGCCTCTTCGAAGCCCGCGAGGATGCGGTACACCTGCGCGAAGCCTCCCGGGACCCCCTCGGACTGCACCGCCCCGCGCGTGACCACACCGTACCGGTCGAGCAGCAGGCTCGCCGTCGCCGTGGCCCGAGCGGCGGGGTCGGGCTCGCGGGCGGGCAGAAGCGACCATCGGCCGCCGAGCGAGGGGGGTCGCGGTGCCGAGGTCGCCCGCGGCATGGCCGCTCCGCGGTACATCCGGGCGCGCGGCGCGCGGCGCGCCACGCGATGCGATTGCCCGCCGCCGCTCAGGAGCGTGCGGACGGGCGCGAAGGTGTCGTTGGTCACGCGGCCGGCCCAGGTCAGCGCCCACAGGGCGTCGTTGACCGACTGCTCGTTCTCGGCGCCGGCCAGCTGCTTCAATTGCGCGGCGAAGTACGCGCCGCCCCCCTCGAGCGCCGCGAGCAGGCGCGCCTCCAGCGAGTCCGGCGCCGGGTCGTCGGCGTCGTCGGGGTCCTGGAGGGTGAAGGGTGCGGCCTCGGCGGGGTGCAGCGCGATCCAGCCGTCCCGACCGGGCAGCGTGCCGTGCCCCGACCACACGACCTCGCCCGTCGCGGTCAGTTCGTCGAGCAGGGCGGGCGAGTAGTCGGACACGCGGGACGGCAGCACGAGGGACTCCCACGCGCTCGCCGGGATCGGCACCCCCGCCAGTTGTTCGATCACGGCGAGCACCCCGTCGATGCCCTCGAGGGGGCGACCGAGGTGCTGCCACACCGGGAGGAAGCGCGCGTACGCGGCGGGGGGAACGGGTTCGACGCTGCCGCGGATCGCCGCGAGCGAGCGCATGCGCAGGCGGCGCAGCACCTCGACGTCGCACCACTCGGTGTCGTCGCCGCGTGCTCCCCCCGACGCCTCGGGCAGGAAGAAGCCGCTCGCCAAGCGCCCCTGCGACTCGAGCCGCTGCAGGGTGAGCCGCGCCACCGCGATGCCCACGCCGAGCCGCTGGGCCACGGCATCCGTCGTGAACGGGGCGTGCGTGCGGGCGAAGCGTGCGACGAGGTCGCCGAGCGGATCGGCGAGGGGCTCGAGGAAGGCGTTCGGGATGCCGACGGGCAGCGCCGCACCCAGGGCGTCGCGCAGGCGCCCGGCGTCTTCGATGCCCGCGGTGCGCGCGACGCCCGCGATCGTGACACGGATCGCCCGCCGCTCGTCGACGAGGGTCGACAGATGCTGTTCGGCCTCGGCGAGGGCATCGCCCTCGGTGTCGAGGCGGGCGGCGACCTCGGCCGCGTCCAGGGGGCCCAGGATGCGCAGCAGGTCGGCCACGCCCTCTACGCCGCGCGCCCGGCGGTCCGGATCGAGGCGCTGGGCCTCGCGCTCGAACTGCGCGATGACGTCGGGGTCGAGCAGCTCGCGCATCTCGACCTTGCCGAGCAGCTCGCTCAGCAGCGCGGGATCGACCGACAGGGCCGCGGCCCGTCTCTCGGCGAGGGGGGAATCGCCCTCGTACATGAAGGCGCCGACGTAGCCGAAGAGCAGGTCCCGGGCGTAGGGCGAGGGCTGCGAGGTCGTGATCTCGACGAGCCGGATGCGGCGCTCGCCGATCTGGCGGGCCAGGCGCAGCAGGGCGGGCAGGTCGTAGACGTCCTGCAGCACCTCGCGCAGCGTCTCGAGGATGATCGGGAAGGCCGGATGCCGTCGGGCCACCTCGAGCAGCTGCGCGGAGCGCTGGCGCTGCTGCCACAGCGGCGACCGTCGGTTGGGGTTGAGGCGGGGCAGCAGCAGGGCGCGGGCCGCGCACTCGCGGAAGCGCGAGGCGAACAGGGCCGAACCGCCGACCTCGTCGGTGACGATCTGCTCGAGCTCGTCGGGTTCGAAGACGAACAGGTCGGCACCGGGGGGCTCGGCCGCGGCGTCGGGGACGCGGGCGATGATGCCGTCGTCGCTGGCCACCGCGGCGCCCTCGACGCCGAGCCGTTCGCGGATGCGGGCGTTGACGGCCAGGGCCCACGGGGAGTGCACCTGCATGCCGTAGGGCGAGTGCAGGATGATGCGCCAGTCGCCGACCTCGTCGCGGCTGCGCTCGACCGTGAGGGTCTTGTCGGTGGGCAGGCTGCCCGTGGCTTCGCGCTGCTCGGCCAGGTAGGCCAGCAGGTTGGTGATCGCGTTGTCGTCGAGTCCGGATTCGCGGAGCCGCTCTTCGGCCTTGGCGCGGTCGACGCCCGCCAGATCGCGCGAGAACTTGCCCAGGGCTTCGCCGAGCTCGGCCGGGCGGCCGATGCCGTCGCCGTGCCAGAAGGGGAGTTTGCCCGGCTGGCCGAACGCGGGGACGACGTTGACGCGGTCATGGGTGATCTCGACGATGCGCCAGCTGGTCGTGCCGAGGGTGAACACGTCGTTGACGCGGGACTCGTAGACCATCTCTTCGTCCAGCTCGCCGACGCGCGCGTTCTGCGACTCGCCCGCCACGAAGACGCCGAACAGACCGCGATCGGGGATGGTGCCGCCGCTGGTCACCGCGACGCGCTGGGCACCGGGTCGACCGGTCAGGGTGCCGGCGTCGCGATCCCACACCAGGCGCGGACGCAGTTCGGCGAACTCGTCGGAGGGGTAGCGGCCGGCGAGCAGGTCGAGGGTCGCCTCGTACGCCGAGCGGGGGAGGGAGCGGAAGGGCGCGCTGCGCTTGACCGTCTCGAACCACTCCTCGACGTCGATCGCGCCCAGTGCCGAGGCTGCGACGGTCTGCTGGGCCAGGATGTCGAGCGGGTTCTGCGGCACCGAGATGGCCTCGATGCGGCCGGCGAGCATGCGCTCGGTGACGACGGCGGTGTGCAGCACGTCGCTGCGGTGCTTGGGGAAGAGGGCCGCGCGGCTGACCTCGCCGACCTGGTGCCCCGCGCGTCCGACGCGCTGCAGCCCCGAGGCCGCGCTGGGCGGGGATTCGACCTGGATGACGAGATCGACCGACCCCATGTCGATGCCGAGCTCGAGGCTGCTCGTCGCGACCACGCAGCGCAGCAGCCCCGACTTGAGCTCGTCTTCGACCTGGGCGCGCTGTTCTTTCGACACCGAGCCGTGGTGCGCCTTCGCGAGGATCGCCGCGACGCCCGCCGAGGCGCCCGCCTGCGCCATGACGCCCGCGGGGACCGTCGGCTCGGGCACATCGATGCCCACGCGCTCGGCGTAGATCTCGTTCAGGCGACCCGTCAGACGCTCGGCGAGGCGACGCGAGTTGGCGAACACGATCGTGGAGCGGCGTTGCAGGATGCGGTCGACGATGGCCTCTTCGACGTGCGGCCACACCGACCCGGCCATCTCGGTGCTCTCGGGGCGCTCCGAGAACCACTCGCCGTCGCCGGCCTCGTCGGGAGCGGGCGAGCCCGGCGGCGGGGGAGGGTTGAGCATGTCGTCGACCGGCACGACGACCGACAGATCGAAGGCCTTGGTCGCCTTCGGCGCGACGATGTCGACCGGCTGCGAACCGCCGAGGAAGCGCGCGACCTCGTCGATGGGTCGGACCGTGGCCGACAGGCCGATGCGCTGAGCGGGGCTGTCGAGCAGGGCGTCGAGTCGTTCGAGGCTGACGGCCAGGTGGGCGCCGCGTTTGGTGGCGGCCACCGCGTGCACCTCGTCGATGATGACCGTGTGCACGCCGCGCAGCGTCTCGGCCGCCTGGCTGGTCAGCATCAGGTACAGCGACTCGGGCGTCGTGATGAGGATGTCGGGCGGATCGGTGACGAGCTTGCGTCGGTCGCTCGAACTGGTGTCGCCCGAGCGGACGCCCACCGTGACGTTCGGTACGTCGATGCCGAGTCGCCGCGCCGACTGGCCGATGCCGACGAGCGGGGAGCGCAGGTTCCGCTCGACGTCGACGCCGAGGGCCTTCAGCGGCGAGATGTACAGGATGCGCGTGTTCGGGGTGGGCGTCTTGCCAGCGGCCGTCCGTTTGCCCCGCGCCTTCGGGGCGGCCTGCGCGACCTCGGGGCCTTTCTCGCGGAACACGCGATCGATCGCGAAGAGGAACGCGGAGAGGGTCTTGCCCGAACCGGTGGGGGCGACGACGAGCGCGTTGCGGCCGGACGACACGGACTCCCACGCGCCCTTCTGCGCGTTCGTGGGCGCGGAGAAGGCGCCGCGGAACCAGTCCTGCGTCGCAGGACCGAACTTCTGCAACACGTCGGCCATGTCGACATCCTCTCCCGGACCTCCGACATCGGGCCGTGGGTTGCGTTCGCCCGCCGCGATCAGGCCTGCGCGTGTGCGTCGAGATCCTCGAGTCGGGCGTCGAGGAACGCGCGGACGTCGTCCAGCTCGTCCTGCGAGATCGAGTGGGTCAGCCCCGGGTACACGCGCCCGCTCAACTCGCTGTGCGCGGGCAGCCACTGGGCCGTCATGTCGACCAGGGCGGTGGGGATGACGTCGTCCGCGGCGCCGCGGCCCCAGAACACCGGGGGGCGCTGCGCGGCCAGCACCGCGTCACCGGGCAGTTCTCCGCCCGCGGCGTAGCCGGCCAGGACGACGGTGAACGCCACGGCCGCGGGGGCGACGCGCAGGGTCTGCAGCGCGACCGCGCCGCCCTGCGAGAAGCCCAGCAATCCCACGGGCGCCGGGCCCACGGCATCCTGCACCCAGGACAGCACCGCGTGGGCGGCCGCCGTGACGGCGTCGGGGTCGCGGCCGTCGAGACCCTCGATCGGGTACCACGACGCCCCCGGCATGGGCCACGGCGGGGCCAGGGGAGCGCGCAGGCTCGCGACCGCGAAGCGCTCGGGCAGGTACGGGACGAGGCCGAACAGATCGTGCTCGTCGGAGCCGTAGCCGTGCAGCAGCACCAGCACCGGTCGGTCGCCGCGCTCGCTGGGCGGCACCGACCAGGGCACCACGGACGGGTCGAGGGACGGATGCGCGCTCATGCCGACATTGTCGCAAAGCCCTCCGACATCGGCGTCGACGGGCGAGACCCGCCGGCGTTGCGCTCGAGCGTTGCGGGGTGCGCGTGCGATATCCGCGGCAGACGTTGATATACAGGGAGCATGCCCGTGCGCACACCCGACCCCGATCCCGGCGACAACGGCGACGAGCGCGAGCCGTTCTCGGCCGCGCAGCCCGGCCCCAACCCCAATCCGGGGTGGCTCAGCGAGGTCGAGCTGGCCGAGGCGCGCCGTCGCCTGCCGATGCTCTACGTCGAGGCGCTGCCGGTGCGGACCGACGGGATGGGGGCCGTGACGCAGGTCGGCATCCTGCTGCGCGCGACTCCGCTGGGCGAGATGACGCGCACTCTCGTCTCGGGGCGCGTGCGCTACGGCGAGACCGTGCGCGACGCCCTGTTCCGCCACCTCGAGAACGACCTCGGGCCGATGGCGTTCCCGCTGCTGCCGCCCCAGCCGACGCCGTTCACGGTGGCCGAGTACTTCCCGCTCCCCGGGGTCAGCGCGTTCCACGACGACCGCCAGCACGCGGTGTCGCTCGCGTACGTCGTGCCCGTCACGGGAACATGCGAGCCGCGTCAGGACGCCCTCGAGGTCACCTGGCTGTCGCCGCAGGAGGCGGCATCCGATGCCCTCTCCGACGAGATGGAGGGCGGCCGCGGCACCCTGATCCGTCTCGCCCTGGCCTCGGTCGGCGCGCTGCGCTGACGGGTCCTCCCCACCCGCCGCGCGCCCTCGGGCCCACGCCGGGGGCATTGCCGGTGTCGGTGGCCGTGCCTAGGGTCGGAGGATGCCGGATTCTCCCCTGGAACCCCTGACCCTGCCCCGCGATCTCGACGGGTGGCGCGCGTTCGCCGACGAACGGCCCCGCGAACTGCTCGACCGCGTCACCGCCATCGATTTGCGCCTCATCGCCGAGACCGCCCTGACGCTGCGCGAGCGACTCTCCCTGTGGAACGAGGCCGACATCGCGCTCGCCGCGGCCGCCGCCCCCTCGCACCTGCTCAGCGAATCCCACCCCGACGAGGGCGTGCGCGACGCGGCCGAGAAGCAGGCGCAGCTCATCGACGCGGAGCAGTCCCGACGACTCCTCGACACGGCGCTGTGGGCCGTCTTCTCCGACGGCGACGACGCGGCGCTCGACGCCGACGAGCAGCGGTTCCTCGCGCAGGTGCGCCGCGACTTCCGGCGCGGGGGCGTCGACCTCTCCGACGCCGAGCGCGACCGCGTGCGCGAGCTCGCCGAGCGCGACACCGCCCTGTCGCTGACGTTCTCGCGCAACATCCGCGAGGGGCGTCGCGAGATCCGGGTCCCGGCGTCCTCGCTCGCGGGTCTGCCGGCCGACTTCATCGACGCGCACCCCGCCGACGCCGAGGGCATGGTCACCCTCACCACCGAGTACACCGACCTCATGCCCGTGCGCGAGTACGCCGGCGATCGTTCGGTGCGGCACGCCCTCGTCGGCGCCTACAACGACCTGGCCTGGCCCGAGAACGAGGCCGTCCTCGCCGAGCTGCTGGCCGTCCGGGCCGAGCGGGCGGCGCTGCTGGGTTACGGCGACTGGGCCGACTACGAGACCGAGACGCGCATGATCGGCTCCAGCGCCGCGGTCGCCGCGTTCCTCGAGCAGGTGGCCGCGGCGGTGGGCCCGGCGGCCGCTGCGGAGTACGACCGCGTCCTCGCGCGCCTGCAGCGCGACGACCCCGACGCCGCGGCCGTCACGATCGCCGACTTCTGGTACGTCCTGGGGGCGCTGAAGCGCGAGGAGTACGACGTCGACGCGCAGCTCGTCCGGTCCTACTTCCGCTTCGACCGCGTGCTCGACGGGGTCCTGGCGACCACCGGGCGCCTGCTCGACGTCGAGTACGTCCCGGTCGACGCGCCCTCGTGGCACGACGACGTGCGCACCTACGACGTGGTGCGCGCAGGCGAACGCCTCGGCCGCATCCACCTCGACCTGCACCCCCGCGACGGCAAGTACAACCACGCGGCGTGCTTCGGACTCGCGCCCGGCATCGCCGGCCGAGCGCTTCCCGAGTCGGTGCTGCTGTGCAACTTCTCGCGCGGCCTGCTCGAGCACGACGAGGTCGTGACGTTCTTCCACGAGTTCGGCCACCTCGTCCACGACATCCTCGGCGGACACCAGAAGTGGGCGCGCTGGACGGGCGTGGCCACCGAGTGGGACTTCGTCGAAGCCCCCAGTCAGCTGCTCGAGGAATGGGCCTGGGATGCCGGGGCCCTGGCATCCTTCGCACGAGACGACGACGGTGAGCCCATCCCCGCCGACCTGGTCGCGCGCATGCGCACCGCCGACGCCTTCGGGCGCGCGCTCGAGGTCACCCGCCAGCTCGGCCACGCGACCACCTCGTACCGCCTGCACGTCGAGCGTCCCGCCGATCTGCGCGAGGCGGTCGACGGCTACTACCGCGCCGCCAGTCCCGTCACGCCCCTCGACGGCTCGCACTCCTATGCCGGCTTCGGCCACCTGACGGGGTACGGCGCGTGCTACTACACGTACCAGTGGAGCCTCGTCATCGCGCGCGACCTGCTGTCGGCTTTCGGCGACGACCTCTTCGACGCCGACACGGCCACCCGGTACCGTCGTGAGATCCTCGAGCCCGGCGGCACGCGGGATGCGCGCGACCTGGTCCGGTCTTTCCTCGGTCGCGAGAGCACCTTCGACGCCTACCGTCGCTGGCTGGCGGGCGAGTGAGACGCAGAGGGCCGCGGCATCCGTCCTCGGATACCGCGGCCCTCGGTGCCGTTCTGGCCCCGCGGGGTCAGGCTCAGGCGCTCGTCTCGCGGGCGATCGCCGCGACGAACGCGTCGATGTCGGACGCGGTGGTGTCGAACGAGCACATCCACCGCACCTCGCGGCGCATCTCGTCCCAGTCGTAGAACCGGAAGCTCCGACGCAGGCGATCGGCGACGCCGACCGGAAGGATCGCGAAGACGCCGTTCGCCTGGGTGGGCTGGGTGAATTCGACGCCCT
>NZ_QAJB01000352.1:0-5876 GCF_003061325.1 Microbacterium sp. HMWF026 | reverse complement strand
GCCAATCCCGCCTCGACCCCCGCGCGCAGGCGCTGCGCCATGGCGTTGGAGTGGCGGGCGTTCTTCAGCCACAGGTCGTTCTCGAGCAGGGCGACCAGCTGCGCCGAGACGAAGCGCATCTTGCTCGACAGCTGCATGTCGAGCTTGCGCAGGTACGTCAGTCCGGTCGAGGCCTCGGGATCGAGCACGACGATCGCCTCGCCGATCATGGCGCCGTTCTTGGTGCCGCCGAAGCTGAGCACGTCGACGCCGGCGTCGCGCGTGAACGCCCGCAGCGGCACGTCGAGGGCGGCGGCGGCGTTCGAGATGCGGGCTCCGTCCATGTGCAGGCGCATGCCGTGGCCGTGGGCGTGGGCGGCGAGCTCGCGGATCTCGTCGACGGTGTAGAGGGTGCCGAGCTCGGTGGACTGGGTGATCGACACCACCAGCGGCTGCGCGCGGTGCTCGTCGCCCCAGCCCCACGCCTCGCGGTCCACCAGCTCGGGGGTCAGCTTGCCGTCGTCGGTGGGCACGGTGAGCAGCTTGATGCCGCCGACGCGCTCGGGTGCTCCGCCCTCGTCGACGTTGATGTGAGCGGTGGATGCCGAGATCACGGCGCCCCACCGTGGGAGCATCGACTGCAGCCCGACGACGTTCGCCCCGGTGCCGTTGAAGACCGGATAGGCCTCGACGCCCTCGCCGAGCAGCGAGACGAAGAGCTCCTGCAGGCGGGCGGTGTAGACGTCTTCGCCGTACGCGACCTGGTGGCCTTCGTTGGCGGCGGCGATCGCGGCGAGGACGTCGGGGTGGATGCCGGAGTAGTTGTCGGAGGCGAAACCGCGCACCGACGCGTCATGGAGGGATGTCACCCGTCCAGCGTAACGACCGGTGGGGACACGTCTCCTCCCCACCCGCCCGTCCTCGGTCCGTCTCCCCGGGGGAGGCCGTCGCGCCGCCGGGTGTCGGTGGGCACGGCGAGAATGAGGGGATGCACCTCGACCCCGAAGCGATCAGCATCGCCGACGAGATCTTCTCGGCGGGAGCCATGGCGCGCGCCGATCGGCTGCTGGTGTACGGCTCGGTCGAGGTGGGCGAGGTCAAGGCGTTCGAGGGCGTCCTGGTGGTCTCGGCGCAGTCGTTCGGCGCCGCGGGCTACGAGCACCTCGAACTGCGCGTCCGCGACGACCTCTCCCGATTGTCGGGGTGGTGCTCGTGCGGCCGCGGGCCCGAGTGCGAGCACTCGTGCGCGGCGGCCATCGTGCTGTTCGACCGCATGATCTCGGCGGGCCGCCCGCCCAAGCCCGAGTGGCAGCGGTCGCTCGACGATCTGTGGGCGCAGTCCGCGCCGGTCGTCGACGAGCCGCCGGTCGATCTCTGTCTCTTCCTGTCCGTGCGCCGAGGCGGGGGGCACGGCCGCAGCACCGCCCTCACCCTCACGGCCCGCCCGGGTATGCGCGGCTCGCGCGGCACCTGGATCAAGGGTCGCGCCGGGTGGTCCCAGCTGGCGGCGCTGCCCGCCGAGCCGCGCGCCCGCGCGGCGCTCGACAGCCTGGGGCGCATCGGCCGCTCCGGCAACGGCGCCTTCCTCTCGGACGAATGGATGCCGCTCGCCGCCGTCCCCCCGCACGCGCTCTGGCTGCAGCTCGAGACGGTGGCGGCCGCGGGGGTGCCGATCGTGTCGGGGTCCGGCGCCCACCACCCCGTCCGCATCCCCGCCGAGGCGGCCACCGCGGCCGTCGCGGTCGATCGACGGGGGTCCTCCCTGCAGGTGCGCGGGATCGCCACCGGCCTCGACGACGAGCTCGTCGCCTCACCCGCGTGGGTGGTGGGCGACCCCGCCGTGGCCGTGGCCTACGTCGCCGACCGCGACGGAGACGACGAGCGCATCACCCTCGTGCGCCTCGCCGAGGCCGTGACCGGCCCCGTCCGCGGTCTGCTCGCGCGTTCCGCGGCCCTCACGATCGACGACGGGGGGAGCGAGACGTTCGTGAAGGAGTACCTCCCGCGGCTCCAACTCGACGCCCCGGTCGTGTCGCCGCGGGGCACGGTCGACCTGCCGCCCGTGCCCGCGCCGGTCCTCGAGATCGCGGTCGACCACGCGGCGGACACCACCACGATCTCGGTGCGGTGGGATCGCTCGACCACGAGGGGCCGGCGGGACGCGGCCCACGAGGCGGGCGTGCTCGCCGCGGTCGCGACCGTGGCGCAGTCGCTGGGGATCGACGTGCCGCAGCCGTACGCGTCGGGATCGACGCCGGCCCGACGACTCGCCCCCGCCGAGGCGGCGATCCTCTTGGCCGAGGGCGTTCCGGCGCTGGGGGCGATCGACCACGTCGTCGTCCTCACGACCGGCGACGACAGTGCCTTCCACGCGGTGGTCGACGCCCCGAGCGTCCAGCTCCGCACCGGGGACGATGACGGCAGCGATTGGTTCGACCTGCACGCCAGGGTGACGGTGGGCGAGGTCGAGGTCGACGCCGCCACCCTCTACACGGCTCTCGCGGCCGGTGATCGCGTGCTCTTCCTCGGCAACGGCTCGTACGTGCGCCTGAACACCCCCGAATTCGACCGGCTCCGGCTCGTCATCGATGAGGCGCGCGCCCTCGTCGATCGCCTCGAGTCCGCCCTGCGGATCAACCGGTA
The DNA here is from genome assembly GCF_003061325.1 of Microbacterium sp. HMWF026. NCBI lineage: Bacteria > Bacillati > Actinomycetota > Actinomycetes > Micrococcales > Microbacteriaceae > Microbacterium > Microbacterium sp. HMWF026. Next base: position 3,254 of record NZ_QAJB01000352.1, on the reverse strand, counting down.
CAACGTGGGCCTCTGGGACGAACTCACCGAGATGGGGCTCCTCGCTGCGAACGAGGCCGAGTGGTGGCTGCGCGTGCGCGGACTGACCGATGACGCGGCCATCGTCCCGGTCCCGCCTCCGTCGGGCTTGCGCGCGACCCTGCGCGACTACCAGCGCGTCGGTCTGGACTGGCTGCACTTCCTGCGCGTCCACGGGCTCGGCGGCATCCTCGCCGACGACATGGGGCTCGGAAAGACGGTGCAGACCATCGCGATGATGCAGGCGGCCGTCGAGTCCGACGCCGACGCGGCGCCGTTCCTCATCGTCGCCCCGACGAGCGTGGTGGGCAACTGGGCGCGCGAGTGCGCGCAGTTCGCCCCCGACCTGCGGGTGGCGACGGTGACCGCCACCCGCACCCGGCGAGGCACGACGATCGCCGAGGCGGTCGCGGGCGCGCACGTCGTCGTGACCAGCTACGCGCTCCTGCGCCTCGAGCAGGAGCAGTACGCCGAGGTCGAGTGGTCGGGCCTCGTCCTCGACGAGGCGCAGCAGATCAAGAACCCGTCCTCGCGCGGGTATCGGGCGGCGCGGTCGCTTCCCGCGCCCTTCCGCCTGGTCATCACCGGCACGCCGATGGAGAACAACCTGCTCGAGCTGTGGTCCCTGGTCTCCCTCGTCGCTCCCGGTCTGCTCGGCACCCGCGAGGCGTTCACCGCGCTGTACCGCACCCCGATCGAGAAGAACGGCGACACCGCGCGCCTCGACCTGCTGCGGCGACGCATCCGGCCCTTCCTCCTGCGGCGGACCAAGGAGCTCGTCGCCTCCGAGCTGCCCCCCAAGCAAGAGAAGGTCCTCGAGGTGACCCTGCACCCGACGCACCGCAGGCTCTACGACCGGCGGTTCCACCGCGAGCGGCAGCGACTGCTGGGCCTGCTGGACGATGCCGACGCCAACCGGTTCGCGATCTTCCGCTCGCTGACGATGCTGCGTCAGCTCGCCCTGGACCCCGCCCTCGTCGACGAGGGCGAGGCGCCGTCGGCCAAGTTGGACGCGCTCGCCGAACTGCTCGTCGAGGCGGCGGCCGAGGGGCACCGCGTCCTCGTCCTGAGTCAGTTCACCCGCTTCCTGCGCGCCGCCAGGGACCGCTGCGCCGAAGAGGGCATCCGCTCCGGCTACCTGGACGGCACCACCACGCACCGGCAGGACGAGATCGACCGTTTCCGCGACGGCGACGATCCCGCGTTCTTCGTCTCCCTCAAAGCCGGCGGGGTCGGTCTCAACCTCGTCGAGGCCGACTACGTCGTGCTGCTCGACCCGTGGTGGAACCCCGCGGTCGAAGCCCAGGCCATCGACCGCGCCCACCGCATCGGGCAGACCCGGCCCGTCATCGTCTACCGACTCGTGGCCGCCGACACCGTGGAGCAGAAAGTCATCGCGCTGCGCGAGTCGAAGGCGGAGCTGTTCTCGCGGGTACTCGACGGCGGCGAGGCGGGGGACTTCACCGGGGGTCCCCGTCTCACGGCGGCGGACATCCGCGGCCTCATCGACTGAACGGCCGGCCGCGTCGGGGGTCTGGCCGATGTCGGACGGGCGGTCTAGCGTGACCCCCATGACGGAAGAGCACTCCGCTGACGCTGCGTCCGGCGTGGCCGTGGCGCCGCCGGCGAACGGTCGCCGCACCTTCCTGGCGGTCCTGGTCAACACGGCCGCCGCCAACGTGACCACGAGCTTCCTGTGGTTCGCCCTCACCTTCTGGGTGTACCTCGAGACGCGGTCCGTCCTCGCGACCGGCATCGTCGGCGGGGCCTACATGCTCCTGCTCGCGGTCTTCGCGATGGTCTTCGGGTCGCTCGTCGATCGCCATCGCAAGCACCGCGTCATGGTCGTCTCGGGCGTCATCACCCTTGTCGCCTTCCTGCTGGCGGGCGCCCTGTGGCTCGCGCTGCCCGAGAGTGCGCTGCTCGACCTGGGCGCCCCGTGGTTCTGGGCGTTCTCGGGCATCATCCTCGGGGGCGCCGTGATCGAGAACCTGCGCAACATCGCCCTCTCGACCACCGTCACCCTGCTCGTGCCCGTCGAGCGGCACGCCAACGCCAACGGACTCGTCGGCACCGTGCAGGGGCTCGCCTTCGTCGTCACGAGCGTCTTCAGCGGGTTGTCCGTGGGCTTCCTCGGCATGGGGTGGACGTTGGCGATCGCGATCGCCCTGACCCTCGTCGCCCTCGCGCACCTGCTGACCGTCCGCCTCCCCGAGGCGCGGCCCGCGGCCGCAGCCGACGGCACGCCGCTGGTCGACCTCCGCGGCGCGATGCGCGCCGTGCGCGCGGCCCCCGGCCTGTTCGCCCTCGTCGTGTTCTCGACGTTCAACAACCTCATCGGTGGCGTGTACATGGCGCTGATGGACCCCTACGGCCTCGAGCTCTTCCGCATCGAGATCGACGGACGGGTCTACGACGCCGAGGTCTGGGGGATCGTGCTGGCGATCAGCGCCACCGGTTTCATCATCGGCGGTGGTCTCGTCGCCCGCTTCGGGCTCGGGCGCAACCCCATCCGCACGATGCTCTGGATCGTCATGGCGATGGGCGTTCTCGGGGCGGTTTTCACGCTGCGCGAGTGGTGGTGGCTCTACGGCCTGGGCATCTGGGTGTACATGGCGCTCATCCCGCCCGTCGAAGCGGCCGAGCAGACGGTCATCCAGAAGGTGGTCCCTTTCGAGACCCAGGGACGGGTCTTCGGTTTCGCCGCAGCCTTCGAGTCCGCGGCCGCCCCCGTGACGTCGTTCCTGATCGCGCCGATCGCGCAGTTCCTGATCATCCCGTACATGAACGACGACGCCGGCCGTGCGGGATGGGGCTGGCTGCTCGGTGAGGGGCAGTCCCGCGGTATCGCGCTCGTGTTCCTGGGGGCGGGGATCGTGATGGTCGTGGTCGCCGCGCTGGCCTTCGCGACGCGGTCCTACCGCGTCCTGTCGACGCAGTACCGATCGGCCGAGCCCCCGACGCCCGCGTCGGCCTCAGGACCCGGCGGCAAGCTCGATGACGACGTCGTTGACAGCCGCGGCGGTGTCGTCCCACAATCCGACGAACGCTGAGGCGAGTGCATTCTCGAGCCCCTCCAGACTGCGGGCGCGGAAGATCGTGGCCGCCGCCGTCGCCTCTCGACCGGCGTCTCGGGCCGCCTTGGCGTAGCCCTGGGCGACGGCGCGAATCCAGGCCTCGCTCGCCGCCTTGACCGCCGCGTAGTTGGCGCCGCCCGCGAGCGGGCGCGCGACGGC
>NZ_QAJB01000351.1:2846-3905 GCF_003061325.1 Microbacterium sp. HMWF026 | reverse complement strand
CCCGCGACGTGCACAATGGCGGGGCGAGTGGGCGACACGCCGCGCAGCGGAACGTGCAGGCGGCGTGTCGCCGGAACGGCCCGCAGTTGTGCACGGCCGCCTGCGGGTCCGGTGTGTGGACCGTCGGCGGTTGTGCAGGGCCGTTCGGGGGTCCGGTGGGCGGAGCCTCGGCGGGACGGTCCGCCGTTGTGCACGGCCCGTCACTCGAGTGGGGCGGAGGTGGAGGGTGGCTCAGATCGCGTAGACCAGGCCGTCGAAGGCCGACAGATCGTCACCGCCGCGCACGCCGAGCGCGTGCAGCGCCCGGTCCACGTCCAGCTCGTCATTGAAGACGTGGAAGGCCACGCGCGCCCGCCCGGCGCGACCCGACGCCGTGATCCCGTGGGCGGTGAGCTGGGCGAGGGCCTCGCCCGTGGCATCCGGCCAGGTGACGATGGCCGAGGGGCGTTCGGGGTGGGCCAGGCCGAGACCGTCGCGGAAGCGCGCGGCCAGGGCCGTGGTGTGCGCGTACGAGGCGGTGATGTCGGCGTCGGCGAACAGGGCCAGCGCGGGCGCCGCTCCGACGAACGCCTGCCAGGCGGGCGACACGTCGAAACGCCGGGCGTCGGAGGCGAGGACGCCGCCCGTTCCGTAGCAGGACGACCAGGGGTCGTCGCCGCTGTACCAGCCGGCCTGCACGGGGCGGATCTCGCGCGCGAACGCGGGGGAGACGGTCAGGAACGACACGCCGCGCGGGCAGCACAGCCACTTGTACGCGTGGCACACGGTCGCGTCGAACATCGTCGCGTCCACGGGCAGCCAGCCCGCGGCCTGCGTCAGATCGACGAGGGTGCGGGCACCGGCGCGGGCGGCGGCGGCGGCGATGCGCATCGCGTCGGCCACTTCACCCGTCGCCGACTGCACGAGCGAGAACGCGACGAGCCACGTGTCGGGCGACACCGCGTCGGCGAGCTGGGTCAGGGGAGCGGTGCGCAGACGGATGCCGCGCCCGGCGTGCGCGAACGGCGCCACGAGAGACGAGAAGTCGCCCTCGGCGCACAGCACCTCGGCGCCGTCGGG
>NZ_QAJB01000351.1:0-2836 GCF_003061325.1 Microbacterium sp. HMWF026 | reverse complement strand
CGCGACGTCGCCGACCGGCGCGCTGACGAGGCGGGCGTACGAGGCGCGCGCCTGCTCCACGGCCTGCGAGGCCGCCACGACGTCGGGTCGACCGGATGCCGCAGCCTCGAGGTCCGCGCGGACGGCGCGGACCGTGGCACGGGACGGAAGGCCGAGGGTGCAGGCGGCGAGGTAGTCGCGGCCGCCGGCGAAGTGCGAGGCGAGGCTGCTCATGGGACCAAGGCTCTCCCGATCGCGCCTATTGCACTAGAGCAGGTGTTGCATGAAATGCATTCGACCTGCTTATGTGTGGGCGTGAGCGAAACAGAAGACGGGCTCGACGCCCATGGTCTGAGGGTGGTCAAGGCGATCGCCGACACCGGTTCGATCACGGCCGCCGCCCGCGCCCTGGGCTACAGCCAACCCGCGGTCAGTCAGCAACTGCGCCGCCTCGAACAGCGCGTCGGTCTGCCCGTCGTCGAGCGGATCGGCCGTGGCGTGCGACTGACCGAAGCCGGCCGCGTCCTCGCGCGTCACGCCGCCACGGTCACCACGGCGCTCGACGCCGCCGCGGGAGACCTCGCCGAACTGCGGGGCCTGCGCGCCGGTCGGGTGCGCATCGCGGCCTTCCCGTCGGCCTCGTCGACCGTCGTGCCCCGGGTGATCGCCGCCGTCACCGCTCGTCGACCGGGCGTCTCGATCAGCTTCGTCGAGGCCGAGCCCCCCGAGGCGATCGCCGCCGTGCGCGAGGACCGCGCCGACATCGCCCTCATCTACAGCTACCCCGGCGATCGGCGCGAACAGCTGACGCAGGCGGCCGCCGGGCTGTCGGTGCGCCACCTCGCCGACGACGACACGGTCGTCGTGGTCCCGGCGGAGCACCCCGCGGCATCCCACGATCCGATCGACCTGTCGCAGTTGGCGGGGGAGCGATGGATCGCCGGGTGTCCGCAGTGCCGCGGCCACCTGCTCGAGGCGTGCGGGCGCGCCGGATTCACGCCCGACATCGCGTTCGAGACCGACAACTACATCGCCGTCGAGAACCTCGTGGCCCTCGGCGTCGGGATGGCGATCCTGCCGCGGATGGCGGTGGCATCCCTTCCTCTTCCGGCGGGAATCGCGACGCCGCGCCTGCCCGCCGCCGAAGCGCGCACGCTGCACGTGGTCACCGCGCGCGGAGCCGAGCACGTCCCCGCCGTCGGCGCCGCCCTCGACGTGGTGAGCGACGTGCTGGCCGACCACGGGCGTGTCGGCGCCCGCCGGTAGGATCGAGGGGATGTCTGCCACGCCCGATCCCCGCACCACGACCGCCTCCGGCGCCGACGTTCGCGTCCGGTTCTGCCCGTCACCGACGGGCCTGCCGCACGTCGGCCTGATTCGCACCGTCCTGTTCAACTGGGCCTACGCCCGGCACAACGGCGGAAAGCTCGTCTTCCGCATCGAAGATACCGACGCCGCCCGTGACAGCGAAGAGAGCTACCAGCAGCTGCTCGACGCCCTGCGGTGGATGAACATCGACTGGGACGAGGGTGTCGAGGTCGGAGGGCCCCACGCGCCCTACCGCCAGTCGCAGCGCCACGAGATCTACCGCGAGGTGCTCGACAAGCTCGTCGCCGCCGGCGCGGTGTACGAGAGCTACTCGACCGCCGAAGAGATCGACGCCCGCAACGAGGCCAACGGTCGCGCCAAGCAGCTCGGCTACGACAACTTCGACCGCGACCTGACCGACGAGCAGAAGGCCGCGTTCCGCGCCGAGGGACGTCAGCCCGCCTGGCGCCTGCGCGTCCCCGACCACGACCTCACCTACGTCGACCTCATCCGCGGCGAGGTCACCTTCCCGGCCGGATCGTTCCCCGACTTCGTGCTCGTGCGCGCCGGGGGAGTGCCGCTCTACCCGTTCGTGAACCCGGTCGACGACGCCCTCATGGGCATCACCCACGTCATCCGCGGTGAAGACCTCATGCCCTCCACGGCCCGCCAGCTCGCGCTGTACTCGGCTCTGGTGGATGCCGGCATCACCACGTTCATCCCGCGCTTCGGTCACATGCCGCTGGTGCTGGGCGAGACGGGCAACAAGAAGCTGTCCAAGCGCGACCCGCAGGCCGACCTGTTCCTGCAGCGCGAGAAGGGCTTCATCCACGAGGGACTGCTCAACTACCTCTCGCTGCTGGGGTGGTCGCTCACGAGCGATCGCGACGTGTTCTCGCTCGACGAGATGATCGCCGCCTTCGACATCGCCGACGTCAACCCCAACCCCGCGCGCTTCGACCAGAAGAAGGCCGAGGCGATCAACGGCGACCACATCCGCATGCTGGATGCCGACGACTTCGCCGCCCGGATCGTCCCCTACCTCGCGGGCGCCGGTCTGATCGCCGAGCAGCCCTCGGACGAGCACCGCGCGATCATCGCGCAGGCCGCGCCCCTCGTGCAGGAGCGCGTGCAGCTGCTCGGCGAGGTGCCGGGGATGCTCGGCTTCTTGTTCGTCTCGGACGTGACGTACGCCGAAGACGCGCTGAAGGGTCTGCCCGCGAACGCCTCCGAGGTGCTCACGGCATCCATCCGCGCTCTTGAGGGCGTCGACGACTTCAGCGCCGAGGGCGTGCAGGCCGCGCTGTCGACCGCGCTGGTGGACGAGCTCGGCCTCAAGCCCCGCGTCGCCTACGGTCCGCCGCGCGTCGCGCTCACCGGGCGCCGCGTGTCGCCGCCGCTGTTCGAGTCGATGGAGCTGCTCGGCAAGGCCGAGACGCTGCGTCGCCTCGACGCGCTGGTGCAGCACCTCGCCTGACGTTTACGACGTGGTCCCCGTCTCTCCGTGTGGAGGGGCGGGGACTTCGTCGTTCCGGGGGTGCGGCTGATG
>NZ_QAJB01000350.1:29063-41648 GCF_003061325.1 Microbacterium sp. HMWF026 | reverse complement strand
CCCGTTCCCGCCCGTGCACAACGGCGGAGGTCACGGCAGACACGCCGTCCGGCACGACCGGCGTGACGGCGTGTCGGGGCTGGGGCCCGCGGTTGTGCACAGGCGCGTGCCGCGGGCCGACCGCGGCGGGCGAGGCGCGGTCGTGTCAGACGTCGATGCGCTCGCGCGCGAGCCGGTCGCTCGAGTCGATGATGAACTCGCGGCGCGGCGCGACGTCGCTGCCCATCAGCAGATCGAACACGGATGCCGCGGCCTCCATGTCCTGCACCCGCACGCGGCGCAGCATGCGCCCGGCACGGTCCATGGTCGTGGTGGCGAGCTGGTCGGCATCCATCTCGCCCAGCCCCTTGTACCGCTGCACGGGCTCCTGCCACCGCTTGTTGGACCGCTTCAGCTTGGTCAGCAGCTGGTGCAGCTCTTGCTCGCTGTAGGTGTAGACGGTCTCGTTCGGCTTCGAACCGGGGTTCATCACGATCACGCGGTGCAGGGGCGGCACCGCGGCGAAGACACGGCCCTCTTCGACCAGCGGTCGCATGTACCGGAAGAACAGCGTGAGCAGCAGCGTCCGGATGTGCGCGCCGTCGACGTCGGCGTCGCTCATCAGGATGATCTTGCCGTAGCGTGCGGCCTCGAGATCGAACGAGCGCCCCGAGCCGGCGCCGATGACCTGGATGATCGAGGCGCACTCGGCGTTGGACAGCATGTCGCTGATCGACGCCTTCTGCGTGTTGAGGATCTTGCCGCGGATCGGCAGCAGCGCCTGGTACTCGCTGTTGCGCGCGAGCTTGGCGGTGCCGAGCGCCGAGTCGCCCTCGACGATGAACAGCTCGGAGTCCGAGACGTCGTTCGACCGGCAGTCGACGAGCTTGGCGGGCAGCGACGAGGACTCGAGGGCGTTCTTTCGTCGCTGCGTTTCTTTGTGGGTGCGCGCCGAAATGCGCGCCTTCATCTCGGAGACGATCTTCTCGAGCAGCTGCGCCGTCTGCGCCTTGTCGTCGCGCTTGGGCGAGGCGAATCGCGCGGCGATCTCTTTCTGGACGACGGATGCCACGATCTGCCGCACCGCGGGGGTTCCCAGCACCTCTTTCGTCTGGCCCTCGAACTGCGGCTCGGGCAGGCGGACGGTGAGCACGGCCGTGAGTCCCGCGAGCAGGTCGTCCTTCTCGATCTTGTCGTTGCCGACCTTGAGCTTGCGGGCGTTCTGCTCGACCTGCGCGCGCAGGACCTTCATCAGCCCCTGCTCGAACCCCTGCTGGTGGGTGCCGCCCTTGGGCGTGGCGATGATGTTGACGAACGAGCGCGAGGTGGTGTCGTACCCCGTGCCCCAGCGCACCGCGATGTCGACCTCGCAGGAGCGCTCGATCTCGGTCGGGATCATCGAGCCGCCCGGCTGCAGCACGGGGACCGTTTCGGTGAATGTTCCCGTGCCGGTCAGGCGCCACGTGTCGGTGACAGCCGCGTCGGGGGCGAGGAAGTCCGCGAACTCCGAGATGCCGCCGTCGAAGCGGTAGCTCGTCTCGACGCGCTCCTCGCCGCGGTCGTCGAGGACGACGATCTCGAGGCCGGGCACGAGGAACGCCGTCTGACGCACGCGCTGCACGAGCTCGTCGTGGCCGAAGGCGGCATCCTTCGTGAAGATCTGCCGGTCGGCCCAGTACCGGATGCGGGTGCCGGTCACCCCGCGAGCGGCCTTGCCGACCACTCGCAGCTCGCTGCTGCGCTCGAACGGGGTGAACGTCGAGTCGGGCCCGTCGCCGGCGAACAGCCCGGGTTCTCCGCGGTGGAACGACATGGCGTAGGTCTTGCCGGCGCGGTCGACCTCGACGTCGAGACGCTCCGAGAGAGCGTTCACGACCGAGGCGCCGACACCGTGCAGACCACCGGATGCCGCGTACGACCCGCCACCGAACTTGCCGCCCGCGTGCAGCTTGGTGAAGACCACCTCGACGCCGGTCAGGCCGGTGCGGGGCTCGACGTCGACGGGGATGCCGCGGGCCCGGTCGCGCACCTCGACGCTGCCGTCGGCGTGCAGCACGATGTCGATGCGGGTGCCGTGTCCGGCAAGGGCCTCGTCGACGGAATTGTCGATGATCTCCCACAGGCAGTGCATGAGGCCGCGGGAGTCGGTGGAGCCGATGTACATGCCCGGGCGCTTGCGCACGGCTTCGAGGCCCTCGAGGACCTGGAGATGATGGGCGGAGTACTCGGACGTCACGATCTCCCAGCGTAATCGGGGCCGCCGACATCCCCTGCCAGACACACAGCGCGGTCGGGTCAACGTACGCGCACAGCGAAATGTGATCAAGCGGCGGCATAGGGGAAACATCCGCGTGGTTGTATATGGAGACTCGCCCCACGACCACCTGAGGAGGGCAAACGAGATGACCACCACGACCGCACCCGACGCGTCTGTTCTCGACCACCGCCTGACGGCGGCGGATCGCTGCGACTCCTGCGGCGCTCAGGCCTACATCGCCGCCGAGGTGAACGGCAGCGAGCTGCTGTTCTGCGCTCACCACGGCCGCAAGTACGAAGAGAAGCTCCGCAGCGTCGCCACGTCGTGGCACGACGAGACGGCGCGCCTCAACGCCGCCGACTGAGACCACACGTCCGAACGGGCCCCGCGCCGCTCCTCAGGGAGCGGGACGGGGCCCGTTCCGCGTCACGCGCGGGAAGAGACGTAGACGCGTTCGATGACGGGCGACACCCGCAGGGCGATCTCCTCGCCGATCGTGTCGACGAGCTCGGCGAGGTCGGTGGCGCTGTACAGCGCATCACGGCCAAAGACCGCGACCTCGTCGCCCGGCGCGGCTCCGTCCCACGGCGCGACGGTGACGGCGGTCGGCTCGATCACCTCCACCCGACGCGGGCCCGAGGCCGTCGCGACGTCGAAGCGCCCGGCCAGGCTGCTCGGCAGACCGTGCAGGCTGCCCAGTCGCAGGTGCACACCGGAGGGGTCCACCGCCGCGACGGTGGCGTGCAGCGTCGCGATCGGTTCGATCCCGAGCTCTGCCTCTCCCGGTCCCCCCGAGGGGCGGATGCCGTACGAATACGCGCCCACGCGCACGATGTCCTCGCGGAACTCCCCGCGTGCGAAACCGGCGGCGCTGGCGGCCAGGTGCGAGAACCGCGGGGGCAGGCCGGCGGCCCGCGCCGCTTCGCGCGCCGCGAGGAACACGGAGCGGGCGTCGTCGTCGTCGGCATCCGAGGCCTCCGAGATGTGCGACCAGATGCCCTCGAGCAGCGCTCGACCGTCGTCGACCAGCGAGCGGGTGCGCGAGAGCGCGTCGTCCCACTGCTCGGGACGGATGCCGTTACGGTGCAGGCCCGTATCGATCTTGAGATGTACGCGCGCCGGACGCGGGAGCGTCAGGCCCGCCAGGTCGTCGAGCAGAGCGGCGTCGCCGATACCGAGGTCCAGATCGGCGGCGATCCCCGCCGCGAGATCGTCTGCCCCGCCGATCAACCACACGAAGATGCGCGCCTCGGGCCCCGCGGCGGCGCGGACCGCTTCTCCCGTCGCGACGTCGAAGGCGCCGAACCATTCGACCCCCTCGATCCGGGCACGCCGCACGATGGCGTCGAGGCCGTGGGCGTAGGCATCGTCCTTGACGACCAGCATGTGCGCGGCGGGGGCGATGGCCGCGCGGACGCGGTGCAGGTTGCGGGCGAAGGCGTCGAGGTCGACGCGGTACTGCGCGCTCAAGTGGTCACCTGCCGGTCCGCGCGGGCGCCCACGGTCGCGACGATCTCGGCGGCGCTCAGGCCCGTGGCATCCACCCATTCCGACAACGAGGGATCGCCGGTGGACGGATCGCCGAAGAACGCGACGTCGGCGCCGCGGGCGATCGTCGCGTCCCGGACGTCGACCACGCACACGTCCATCGCCACGCGCCCGACAATCGGGTGGCGCCGGCCGGCGATGACGACGCTCGCGGCGTTGCCGAGCGAGCGGACCACACCCTGCGCGTATCCGCCCGTGACGAGCGCCACGACCGTGTCCGCGGGGGCGCGGTGGGTGTAACCGTACGAGACGCCCTCGCCGGCGAGCAGCGGTTTGGTGCCGAGCGCGCGGCCGTGCAGCGACATGACCGGGCGCGCGCCGGTCCCCGGAAGGCCGAACAGCACGGCGGGGTCGAGCAGATCGGCATCCGCGCCCGTCTCGGAGAGGACGGATGCCACCCACCCCGCGCCGTGGCCCCACGCGTCGGCGGCCCACAGGTCGTCGCGCGCGTGCGCGGAGGCCGCGCGGGCGATGTTCTGCCGCAGCGCCGACGCCGAGACGCGGGCGACGGGAGCGACTCCCCCGGCCGCGTGCGGGCGGGCAGGGAGCGTGGAGGTCACGCCTCTAGACTAACGAAGTCCGTCGTTCCCGACCCCGGAGCCTTCATGCCTACCCAGGGTTTCTCCCCCGTCACACGCCTCCGCTATCTTGTCGGGCGCGCCCGCCGCATCGACGTCGGATCGGTGGTCGAGCGGGCCAAAGAGGCGTCCGCACAGCACAAGAAGGCGCTGCCGCTGGTCGTCGCCGACATGCTCTTCCAGGCCGGTGTGAAGAACGTCGGCTTCCAGGATTACATCGACTACGACTTCGCGATCCTCACGCCCGCCGAGCGGGCGACGTACATGACGCACCCCGTGTCGAACCAGATCTCGCAGAAGTACGACCACCCCGACTACCGCGGCATCTTCCAGGACAAGGTGGCGTTCGACCGCCGCTTCAGCGAGTTCCTCCGTCGCGAGTGGATGGTGGTGGATGCCGACAACGCCGACGAGCTGCGCGCCTTCACCGAGAAGTTGGGCACCATCGTCACCAAGGAGCCGGTCGGTCAGGCCGGCACCGGCGTGCACCGCTACCACGCGGCCGACGTCGAGGACTGGGGCGCGTTCCACCGCGGACTGCTCGAGCGCGGCGAGATCCTCGTCGAAGAGGTCATCCGCCAGCACGACGACCTCGCGGCCGTCTGCCCCGGCACCGTGAACACCACGCGCGTGACCGCGTTCTTCGACGGGAACACGACGCACATCCTCGCGATGGCGCAGAAGTTCGGCCGCGGCGCGGTGAGCGATCAGATGACCTTCGGCGGCTTCTACACGATGCTCGACGAGAACGGCCACGCCCTCGGCGCCGGCTACGACTCGCACGGGCACGTGCACGAGCTGCACCCCGACTCGGGCGTGCGCATCGCCGACTTCCAGCTGCCCCTGATCGACGAGGTCAAGGCGTTCGTCGACCAGGTCGCCCGCGTTGTGCCGCAGGTCCAGTACGTCGGCTGGGACATCGTCGTCGGCCCCGACGGTCCCGTGCTCGTCGAGGGCAACTGGGGCGCGGGCGTGTACGAGAACAAGCCGAGCGTGACCGGCATCCGCACCGGGCACAAGCCGCGCTACCAGGCCGCGATCGGGTTCTGATCCCGGATGCCGAGAAGGCCCGCTCCCCAAGAGGGAGCGGGCCTTCTGCGTGAGCCGCGTCAGCCGCGGCGGACGATGCCGAGCGGCGTGGACTCGTGGCCCTGACCGAGCGGGTTGTCCTTGAGGATCGCGACCAGGCGCTTCTCGCCGGCCTTGTCCATCGTCGAACCCAGGATGTTGCCGCCGAGGTCGTTGATGTCGACGACCGCGACGTCGAGGTCGATGCCGAGCAGCGACTTCAGACGCACGGCCACCTCGCGGGGCCGTTCCGGGCCCAGCACGACGGCCTGGTTGTACGGCGGGATCGTGCCCTTGGTGGGGCCGTCGATCGCGCGCGCCTTGTCGCCGGCGATGCGGTAGAAGTCGCCCTTGCGTCCCATCGCCTTGGTCACGGCCGAGACGGCCGCGGCGAACAGGATGCGCGGGGTGCCGCACTCGCGCAGCGCCATCTCCATCGTCTCGGGCATGCCGAGACCGATGCCGTAGGGCGTGCGCGTGACGTACTTCGACAGGAACAGCGCGAGCTTGCGCGGTTTGATGCTGTCGAGCTTGTACGAGCGGCCCTGCGTGATCGCGACGATCTTCTCGGTGACGAACAGCAGGTCGCCCGGCTGCACGGCATCCTTCGCATACTCGAGGATGAAGGCGTCGAGGTCGTCGCCCGGCATGACGACCCGCGTGCGGATCGGGATGCGGGCGTACGACGTGCCCTCGACGGTACGGGTGAGCGCCTTGCCGGCGTTGGCCTCGCCGCTCATTCGAGGTAGTCCCGGAGCGACTGCGAGCGGCTCGGGTGACGCAGCTTCGCCATGGTCTTCGACTCGATCTGGCGGATGCGCTCGCGCGTGACGCCGAACGTGTCGCCGATCTGGTCGAGGGTCTTGGGCTGACCGTCGCCGAGGCCGAAGCGCATGCGGATCACGCCCGCCTCGCGCTCGCTGAGCGAGTCGAGCAGCGACTCCAGCTGACGCTGCAGCATGGTGAAGCCGACCGCGTCGGCGGGGACGACGGCCTCGGTGTCCTCGATGAGGTCACCGAACTCGCTGTCGCCGTCCTCACCCAGGGGCGTGTGCAGCGAGATGGGCTCACGGCCGTACTTCTGCACCTCGATGACCTTCTCGGGGGTCATGTCGAGTTCGCGGCTGAGCTCTTCGGGGGTGGGTTCGCGACCGAGGTCCTGCAGCATCTGCCGCTGCACGCGCGCGAGCTTGTTGATGACCTCGACCATGTGCACGGGAATGCGGATGGTGCGAGCCTGGTCGGCCATCGCGCGGGTGATGGCCTGACGGATCCACCAGGTGGCGTAGGTCGAGAACTTGAAGCCCTTGGTGTAGTCGAATTTCTCGACCGCACGGATCAGGCCCAGGTTGCCCTCTTGGATGAGGTCGAGGAACTGCATGCCGCGACCGGTGTAGCGCTTGGCGAGCGAGACGACCAGACGCAGGTTGGCGCCGAGCAGGTGGCTCTTGGCACGCTGACCGTCACGGGCGACCCACTGCAGGTCGAGACCCAGCTGACTCGTCTTCTCGGCCGCCGACATGTTCGACAGCTTCTCTTCGGCGAACAGGCCCGCCTCGATGCGCATCGCGAGCTCGACCTCTTCGGCCGCGTTCAGCAGCGGGACCTTGCCGATCTGCTTCAGGTAGTCCTTGACGGGGTCGGCGGTCGCGCCGGTGATCTGCGCCGAGTAGACGGGGACGTCGTCCTCGTCGCTCGACGAGATGACGATCGCACCGGTGGGCAGTGCCTCGGCGGGCGCCTTGGGGGCCTCGTCGTCGTCATCGTCGTCGGACTTCTTCGCATCGGCCTTGGCCGCGTCGTCGGAGTCCTCCGCGTCGTCGCTGTCGTCGACCTCGATCTCGACATCGCCGTCTTCGTCGACCTCGTCTTCGTCCTCGAGGTCGTCGTCCTTCTTCGCCTTGGTCTTCGCCTTGGCGGGCGTCGCCTTGGCCTTGGCGGGGGCCTTCTTGGCGGGAGCCTTCTTCGCGGTCGTCGTCGTCGACGCCGTCGCGGTCTCTTCGGTGTTCTCGAGCTCGGTGTCTTTCGCACTCCGGGCGCGAGTCTTGGTTGTCGTGCCTGCCACGTTTCGCCTTTCACCGGGAACGCATGTTGCACGGCCGCCGGTCGTTCTCGGACACTAGTAAGACCCTTGTCAAGTCCGGAGCCGAGGAGCGGGGCTCCTGGACCGGATGACAACGGGTCAGGTTCTTCATTGTCTCACATCCGCCGACCGGGACTTGACGCGGACCGGGGATCTATGCCTAGACAACGTCGAGCGGCGCGCGTGCATTCCCGGATGCCGGGGCGGTGGCATCCACTTCTCCCCGCGCGCGTGCGGCGACGGAGCGCGCTCAGCCGAGCTTGCCGCGGCGATCGTCGTCGCCGGGACGCGACGCGAGGAAGCGCTCGAGCTCGGCCGCCAGCTCGTCCGCGCTGGGCAGATCGCCGGTGTGGATGATCGGGGTGGCCTGCGTCGAGCCGGCCATGTACGCGTCGTAGCGTTCCTCGAGGTTCTCGAGCATGCGGGTGAGCTCGTCGCTGCCCTCGACCTGCTCGGTGACCTTGGCGATGAACTCGCGGTTCTCCTCGCGCAGCACCTCGCCCGAGAACGACAGGCCCGTCGCGACGGTCAGGCTGTCCAGCGCGGCCAGCGCGGCCGCGGGGTACTCGGTGTCGCCGAGGTAATGCGGAACGAGCAGCGCGAAGCCCGCGACCTTGGCCCCGGCCTCGGCGAAGCGGTACTCGAGCAGGTGACCCGCGGTCGAGGGGACCTGGGTGTGCGGGCGCCAGACCGAGTGCGCCTCGGCCAGATCGGCACGCGTGCCGCTGACCGTCGTGCCGATCGGACGCGTGTGCGGAACCGGCATCGGGATCGCGTGCACCCAGGTGACGGACGACACCTGCAGGCCGGCCGCGAGCTCCAGCACCGTCTCGGCGAAGGCCTCCCACAGGAAATCGGGCTCGTAGCCGGCCAGCAGCAGGAAGGGGTGCCCCTGCGAGTCGTGCGCGAGCGAGAGATCGAGACGCGCCGGCCGGTAATCGGTGAGGTGGTCCTCGACGAAGGTGATCGCCGGTCGACGCGCGCGGTAGTCCAGCAGCACGTCGTTGTCGAAGACGAAGACCGGGTTGGGCTGCAGGTCGTCGCGGAAGTACTCGACGAGCCGCGTCACGGCGCCACCGGCGTCGGTGAACCCGGTGAGCGCGATCACGAGCGGAAGACCCGACGGCACGGGCGGCGCCGCGGGGGCGCGGTCGTACAGCGGGGCGGAGATCGGCATGAGTCCACTCTACGAGCGGTCCGAACGCGCCGGTCCCGGTGCGTCCCGCTGCTAGCGAACAGGCACGAACCTAGGATGGATGCCATGCCCTTCCCCTCAGTGGCGTACACCGACGCCCCCGTCCTCGAGTCCGACGCCGACGCGATCCTGCTGATCGTCCCGACACTGACGGAAGGGGCGCCGGACCCCGACGGGTGGGACGGCCTCGGCTCCGCCCTCGCGTCGATCGGCTTCACGGGTGCGATCGGGTCGTACCAGCGGGTGCACGTGCCCGGCGTCGACACCCCCGTCGCCGTGGCCGGTGCGGGCACCGATCCGAGCGAGGCGGCTCTGCGGGATGCCGCGGGCACGGGGCTGCGGCAGCTGACCGGTTTCGCCCACGTCGCCGTCGCCGCGCTCGTCGAGTCCGCGTGGCGACCGCTGGCCGAGGGCGCGGCCCTGGGCGGATACCGCTTCGCCGACTACAAGAAGAAGTCGCCCAAGGCGCGCGCCGCACGGGTGACCGTCTCGGCGCCCACCGCTCCGTCCGAGGCCGACACGGCGGCCGTCGCCGCGATCGCCGGCGCCGTCGCCCTCGTGAAGGACCTCGTGACGACCCCCGCCGAATGGCTGGGTCCCGCTGACTTCGCCGCTGCCGCGGCCGCCGCCGTGGCCGACCTGCCGGTCGAGGTCGAGATCCTCGACGAAGAGGCGTTGCGCGAGGGCGGCTACGGCGGCATCCTCGGCGTCGGCCAGGGCTCGGACCGCCCGCCGCGCATGGTGCGCCTCGACTACTCCCCCGCCGGCGCCGAACGTCACGTCGCGCTGGTCGGCAAGGGCATCACGTTCGACACCGGTGGCCTGTCGCTGAAGCCGCCGGCATCCATGGTCGGCATGAAGTACGACATGTGCGGGGCCGCGACCGTGCTGGCCGTGCTCAAGGCCGCGGCCGAGATGCAGCTGCCGATCCAGGTCAGCGCCTGGCTGTGCATCGCCGACAACATGCCGTCCGGTCGCGCGACGCGGCCCGGAGACGTGCTGCGTACGCTCGACGGCACGACGGTCGAGGTGCTCAACACCGACGCCGAGGGCCGCCTGGTGCTCGCCGACGGTCTGGCCGCGGCGAGCCGCGAGAACCCCGACCTGATCGTCGATGTCGCGACCCTCACGGGGGCGATCACCGTCGCGCTGGGCAACCGCCACACGGGCGTCATGGGTGAGGACGACGCGGTCGCGGCGTACCTCGCCGCCGCCGGTCGCACCGCGGAGCTCGCGTGGCCGCTGCCCCTGCCCGACCACATGGTCGACGACCTCGACTCGCCGATCGCCGACCTGCAGAACGCGAAGATCGGCGACCCCGCCGGTGGGTCGCTGTTCGCCGGGCTCTTCCTGCGGCACTTCGTCGGTCGCGTCTCGGAGGACGCCGACGCGCCCCGCATCCCCTGGGTGCACCTCGACATCGCCGGCGTGGGCATGAACAAGTCGGCGCCGTTCGGGTACACCGACAAGGGTGTGACGGGGGCGACGGTGCGTTCGCTCGTCGATCTGCTCGCCACGGACGCCGCGCGATGACCGAGTTCTCGGCCGACGTCGTCGTCCTGGGCGGCGGCAGCGGCGGCTACGCCGCGGCCCTGCGGCTCGCCGAGCTGGGCAAGGACGTCGTTCTCGTCGAGAAGGACAAGCTCGGCGGGACGTGCCTGCACCGCGGCTGCATCCCGACCAAGGCCCTGCTGCACGCGGGAGAAGTCGCCGACGCGGCGCGCGGTGCGTCCGACATCGGCGTGGACGTGACGTTCTCGGGCATCGACCCCGCGCGCGTCCGGGCATACCGCGAGGGCATCGTCGCCAAGAAGTTCAAGGGCCTCGAGGGGCTCATCTCGGCTCGCGGCATCCGTGTGGTGCACGGATCCGGGTCGCTGGAGGCGGGGCCGGCCGTCCGCGTCGGAGACGACGTGTACCGCGGCGAAGATGTGATCCTGGCGACGGGCTCGTACAGCCGCGGCCTGCCGGGGCTCGACATCGGCGGTCGTGTTCTGACGAGCGAGCAGGCGCTCGACCTCGACGTCGTCCCCGAGCGGGTCGTCGTGCTGGGTGGAGGCGTGATCGGCGTCGAGTTCGCCAGCGTGTGGCGCTCGTTCGGCGTCGACGTCACCATCGTCGAGGCGCTCCCCCACCTTCTGCCGGCCGAGGACGTGGCATCCAGCAAGGCCCTGGAACGCGCGTTCCGCAAGCGCGGCATCGCCTTCCAGCTGGGACGACGATTCATCTCGCTCGTGCAGAACGCGGACTCCGCCACCGTGACCCTGGACGACGGCTCCGAACTGGTCGCCGACTACGTCCTGGTCGCGGTCGGCCGCGGTCCCTCGACGGCGGGCCTCGGCTACGAAGAGGCGGGTGTCGTGCTCGAGCGCGGATTCGTCCGGACCGACGACCGCTTGCGCACCGACGCGCCGCACGTGTGGGCGGTGGGCGACATCGTCCCCGGACTTCAGCTGGCGCACCGTGGATTCCAGCAGGGGATCTTCGTCGCCGAACAGATCGCCGGGCTGTCGCCGGTCCTCGTCCCCGACGTGGACGTGCCCCGGGTAGCGTATTCGCACCCCGAGGTCGCGTCCGTGGGGCTCACCGAGGCGCAGGCGCAGGATCGTTACGGATCCGAGGCCGTGACCGCCTACGAGTACAACCTGGCCGGCAACGGCCGCAGCGAGATCATCGGCACGTCGGGCATCGTCAAGATCGTGCGTCGCGTCGACGGGCCCGTCGTGGGCGCGCACCTGGTGGGCGACCGCGTCGGCGAGCTGATCTCGGAAGCGCAGCTCGCGGTGGGCTGGGAAGCCCACCCCGAGGACATCGCCCCGTTCGTCCACGCCCACCCCACTCAGAGCGAAGCGCTGGGCGAGGCCTTCCTGGCCCTCGCCGGCAAGCCCCTGCACGCACTCTGACCACAAACCGGTCACTAAGCTAGGTACCGCATCCGGTACGAAGGAGACATATCCATGAGCACTTCCGTCGTCCTCCCCGCTCTCGGCGAGAGCGTCACCGAGGGAACGGTCACCCGCTGGCTCAAGCAGGTCGGTGACACCGTCCAGGAGGACGAGGGTCTGTTGGAGATCTCGACCGACAAGGTCGACACCGAGATCCCCTCCCCCGTCTCGGGAGTCATCGAGGAGATCCTCGTCCAAGAGGACGAGACCGTCGAGGTCGGCGCGATCCTCGCCAAGATCGGTGACGGCTCCGGCGCCGCCTCGTCCGACGACGCGCCGCAGGCGGCTCCCGCCGAGCAGCCCGCCGCTCCCGCCGAGGAGCAGGCGGCTCCCGCCGAGGCCGCTCCGGCCGAGCAGCCCGCCCCCGCGGCGCAGCCCGCCGCGGCGAGCGACGACTCCACCGAGGTGAAGCTGCCCGAACTGGGCGAGAGCGTCACCGAGGGCACGGTCACCCGCTGGCTCAAGGCCGTCGGCGATGACGTCGCCGTCGACGAGCCCCTTCTCGAGATCTCGACCGACAAGGTCGACACCGAGATCCCCTCGCCGGTCGCCGGCACGCTGCAGGAGATCCTCGTCCAGGAGGACGAGACGGTCAACGTCGGCGCGGCCCTCGCCCGCATCGGCAGCGGTGCTCCCGCCGCGGCCGAGCCCGAGGCCCCGACCGCCGAGCCCGAGGCTCCCGCCGCTGAGCCCGCGGCTCCCGCCGCCGAGCCCGAGGCTCCCGCCGCTGAGCAGAAGCCCGAGCAGTCGGCTCCGGCCGCGCCCGCCCCGCAGGCCGCAGAGAAGCCGGCGCCGGCCGAGAAGCCCGCCGAGCAAGCTCCCGCCGCGTCCTCGAACGACGACGTCACCTACGTCACCCCGCTCGTGCGCCGCCTCGCGCAGCAGCAGGGCGTCGACCTGAAGTCCGTCACGGGCAGCGGCGTCGGCGGTCG
>NZ_QAJB01000350.1:0-29045 GCF_003061325.1 Microbacterium sp. HMWF026 | reverse complement strand
GTCCTGAAGGCGGCCGAGGCCGCCAAGGCCGCGCCCGCCGCCGCTGCTCCGGCCGCGTCGGCTCCCGCCGCGCCCGCTCCCGTCGAGGTCTCGCCGCTGCGCGGCACGACCCAGAAGATGTCGCGCCTGCGCAAGGTCATCGCCGAGCGCGCCGTCGCGTCGATGCAGGCGACCGCGCAGCTCACCACCGTGGTCGAGGTCGACGTGACCAAGCTCTCGGCGCTGCGCGACCGGGTCAAGGGCGACTTCCAGCAGAAGACCGGCGACAAGCTGTCCTTCCTGCCCTTCTTCGCCATCGCGGCCGTCGAGGCGCTCAAGGCGTTCCCGATCATCAACTCGACGGTCGAGGGCGACGAGATCGTCTACCCGGCCCACGAGAACGTGTCGATCGCGGTCGACACCGAGCGCGGTCTGCTGACCCCCGTGGTCAAGGATGCCGGCGACAAGAACATCGCCCAGCTCGCGCGCGAGATCGCCGATCTCGCCGCCCGCACGCGCGACAACAAGCTCAAGCCCGATGAGCTCGCCGGCGGCACGTTCACGCTGACCAACACGGGTTCGCGCGGCGCGCTGTTCGACACGCCCATCGTGTTCCTGCCCCAGTCGGCGATCCTCGGCCTCGGCGCCGTGGTCAAGAAGCCGGGCGTCGTCTCGGTGGACGGCAAGGATGCCATCTCGGTGCGCTCCTACGTCTACCTGGCGCTGTCGTACGACCACCGCATCATCGACGGCGCGGACGCCGCGCGCTTCCTCGGCGCGGTGAAGGCCCGCCTCGAGGCGGCTCAGTTCGAGGGCGACCTCGGCATCTGATCCCTCAGGGGTCCAGCTCATGATGGCTGGTCCGCGACCGTTCTGACGGCGCGGACCAGCCATCGGTCTTTCTGGCGGATCAAGGTGACGTACTGCGCTGCCTCATCCGTACCGACGCGGACGACCGCCACTCCCCCGAAATCGTCGAGAAGATCGATCTCGGCGTCCGCGGCCCCGGCCAGCAGGGGCTCGCGCGGGAAGGACGACTGCTCCTCGTACGAGCCCGCGCACGACGGACCTTCACCGCACGCGGCGAGTTCGGCGAAGAGCTGTCGCGCCGCGGTCACGACGTCGTCGGAGAGCGGCACGCGATCGTCGGCGGGAGCGGGCGACGGCGTATCGGGGCGCGCGGGTGCCACAGATGGCGTGGGGGCGGATGTGCCGGCGGCCGTCGTCCCTGCCGTCGGTGCGGAGGGGGCGTCGGATCCGGGAAGCAGGGAGGCGCCCACCACGATCACCGCGATGACCCCGGCGACCACGGTCCCGAGGCGCAGGGCACGCGAGGACCGCCAGCGCTCGATCACCCCGCGCCCCGCAGCGCGCACGCCGTCCGCCAGATCCGCGTCGATGAGCGCGAGGAGCGGCGAGGTCTCGTCATGTGCGCGCTCCGGAGCGGTCGGTGCGCGCGTCGCCTCGATGGGCGTCAAAGGCCCGAGGACGAGAGGGACGGGTTCGGCGTGAGCCAGCAACCGTCGTTCGACGGCATCCCATTCTCGAGGGGGCCTGGTTAGAACGCTCTCGCGGGCGCGGGTGAGGATGTCGCGGGTGGGCGGATCGTCGGAGACCTCGGCGGCCTGGGCGAGCGAGTCCGCGGTCGCCGCCACGGGGTCGGGTCCTGCGGCCTCTTCGACCGCGACCGGGCACCCGTCGGCGCGGAGCCACCAGCGGGTGGCGTCGAAGCGTCCCGTCGCGCGGCGGCATCCCCTCAGGAGTCCGACCGCCGCGGTCACGGCCTCGCCCGGGGTGAGCGCGCGAGCGCTTCGCGCGCGGCGATGCAGGTAGAGGTCGAGGGGTTCCACGAGGACGGCGGCGGCGGAGAGCGTCATCCCCCGATGATCCCGAGCGGGGCCGGGGACCGCCGGGCGGGGATCGGCATCCGTGGATGATCTTCCCCATCGGGCGGCGGGGGAGGAAGGGTCGGCCGCGAAGATAGAATCGTTCGCATGGCCGCTCGCACCACCACGCCCGAGAAGCGTCCGGGCTTCTTCTCGCAGCTGAAAACCCTGTACACCTTCACGCAGAAGGAGTACCGGTGGCTGCCGTTCCTGCTGGCGGGCATCGTGCTCGTGGGCATCGCCCTCGGCGTGCTCGTCGGGTTCCTGATCCCGCCGCTGGCGGTGTGGAGCATCATCCTCTGGGGCGTGACGGGCCTGCTCGCCGGCATCCTCGCCGCGATGATCACCATGACGCGTCTGTCGACGACGGCGATGTACAAGAAGATCGACGGCATGCCCGGCGCGACCGGACACGTCCTCTCCTCGTCGCTCGGCCGCAACTGGCAGGCATCCGAGGCGCCGATCGGCGTGAACCCGCGCACGCAGGAGGCGCTCTACCGCGCAATCGGTCGCGGAGGCGTCGTGCTCATCGGCGAGGGCAACCGCAGCCGCCTCACGCGCCTCGTCGGCGAGGAGCGCTCGCGCGTCCTGCGCGTGGCCGCGGGCGTGCCGGTCACGGTGCTCTACGTCGGCCACGGCGACGACGAGGTGCCGATCGCCAAGCTCGCGTCGACCATCAAGGCGCTGCCCAAGAAGGTGGACCGCGCGACGATGGCCGCCGTCATCAAGCGCGTGTCGTCGGTGTCGCAGGGCCTGTCGTCGCTGCCGATCCCCAAGGGCGTCGACCCGACCAAGATGCGCGCCCCGCGCCCGCGCTGATCTCTTCCCGAACCACGAAGGCCCCCGCACGGCGGGGGCCTTCGTCATGTCAGCTGCGGACGAGGATCGTCCCGACCGCCTTGTCGTGCAGGCCGCGCTGGTCGGCGTCGAAGACGACGGCGGGGATGATGAGGGCCAGGAGCACCGTCCGGACGATCGGCCTCCACAGGCCCACCCATCCCCCGGATGCCAGCTCGAGACGCATCCCCATCAGGCGGTGTCCCGGACTACCGCCGATGAGCGGGATGAAGAGGATCTGCACGGCGAAGAAGATGACGTTCGCCGCCACCGGGTTGGCGAAGGGGACGCCGGTCACCGGGTCGGGCGTGGAGAAGAACGCGAAACCGACCAGACCGGCACTCGCGACGTCGATCAGCAGGGCGGCGATCCGACGGCCCGGGCGCGCGATGGAGCCGCGACCCTCGCGGGGAAGGCCGAGCCGCTGGCCCGGATATTCGTTCTCGGCGGTCACGCTCACGGCATCCAGCGTAATCCGGGTCGCGTAACATGCCGGAAACATCCGAGATATGACGGGGACACCCGTTCTGAGTAGGGTCGAGGAGGCTGGCCGAGGCCGGCACGATCCCGAATGTTCTACCTCTGGAGTCTTCATGTTCAAAGATTCGTCCGAGGTGCTGAAGTTCATCCAGGACGAGGACGTCAAGTTCCTCGACATCCGTTTCACGGATCTTCCTGGTGTGCAGCAGCACTTCAACATCCCCGCCTCGACCGTCGACGAGGAGTTCTTCACCGTCGGCCAGCTCTTCGATGGCTCGTCGATCCGCGGGTTCGCGAACATCCACGAGTCGGACATGCAGCTCATCCCCGACGTGACCACCGCGTATGTCGACCAGTTCCGCGAGGCCAAGACCCTCGTGATGATCTTCGACATCTACAACCCGCGCAACGGTGAGATCTACTCGAAGGACCCGCGCCAGGTCGCCAAGAAGGCCGAGAAGTACCTCGCGTCCACCGGCATCGCCGACACCGCGTTCTTCGCCCCCGAGGCCGAGTTCTACATCTTCGACGACGTCCGCTACGAAGTGAAGCAGAACTCGAGCTTCTACTCGGTCGACTCCGAAGAGGGTGCCTGGAACACGGGCCGCGCCGAAGAGGGCGGAAACCTCGCCAACAAGACCCCTTACAAGGGTGGCTACTTCCCCGTCTCGCCCGTCGACAAGACGGCCGACCTGCGCGACGACATCACCCTCAAGCTGATCGAGGCGGGCTTCGTCCTGGAGCGCTCGCACCACGAGGTCGGCACCGGTGGTCAGCAGGAGATCAACTACCGCTTCGACACGATGGTCCACGCGGCGGACGACATCCTGAAGTTCAAGTACATCGTCAAGAACACCGCGGAAGAGTGGGGCAAGGTCGCCACCTTCATGCCGAAGCCGCTCTTCGGCGACAACGGTTCGGGTATGCACACGCACCAGTCGCTGTGGAACGACGGCAAGCCGCTGTTCTACGACGAGACCGGCTACGGCGGGCTCTCCGACATCGCCCGCTGGTACATCGGTGGTCTGCTGGCCCACGCCCCCGCGGTCCTCGCCTTCACCAACCCGACGCTCAACAGCTACCACCGTCTGGTGAAGGGCTTCGAGGCTCCCGTCAACCTGGTGTACTCGGCCGGTAACCGCTCCGCGGCCATCCGCATCCCCATCACGGGCAGCAACCCCAAGGCCAAGCGCATCGAGTTCCGTGCGCCCGACGCCTCGGGCAACCCGTACCTCGCGTTCGCCGCGCAGCTCATGGCTGGCCTCGACGGCATCAAGAACCGCATCGAGCCGCACGAGCCCGTCGACAAGGACCTCTACGAGCTCCCCGCCGAAGAGGCCAAGAACATCCCGCAGGTTCCCAACTCGCTGCTCGACTCGCTCGAGGCCCTGCGCGCCGACCATGAGTTCCTGCTCGCCGGTGGCGTCTTCACGCAGGAACTCATCGACACCTGGATCGAGTACAAGATCGAGAACGAGATTCAGCCGATCGCCCAGCGCCCGCACCCCTTCGAGTACGAGCTGTACTTCGGGGTCTGATCGCCGATCATCCACGACGAAGCCCGTCCCCGCCGTTTCGCGGGGGCGGGCTTCGCCGTTCTCCGGGGATCGACGGATGCCGGCTCCGCCGCGTCATCCCGCCGCGCGCGCCGCCCGTTTCTGCTCCTGGAACACCCGGATCGCCTCGTATCGTTCGGCCGACCGTGCCTGACGCTTGGCGGCCTCTTCCTCGCGCACCTTCGGTGGGGCGCTCGTCACGAGGTCGTCGAGCAGATCCCGAACGGATGCCGAGATCTCGGCCACGGCACGGTCGAACACCTCTTGGTTGACACGCGAGGGTTTCGTCGTACCCACGACCTTGCGCACGAACTGCAGCGCGGCGTCATGGCATTCGGCATCCGTCGCCGGCGGGGTGAAGTTGTGGAGCGGGACGATGTTGCGGCACATGCCCGACAGGCTAGGCCTGCGCCGCCCGGAGCGCGAGGGTCGGAATTGCCCAGACGACGAGCGGGGCCGGTGATCACCGGCGCTCACAACCCCGGGATCTCGACGAGACGGAACCAGCGGCCGGAGGGCTGCAGACGGGCGAGCGCGGGGAGGAAATGCGTGTCGCTGATGTGGCCGTCGAAGTCCACGGTCGACAGCCCCCGACGGGCGAGTACGTCCATCGAACGCCGTATGCATCCTTCGACCAGACGCTCACCCTCGGGCACGTCTCGAGCTGTGGTCTCGGCGACGATGAGCGGCGGTTCGCTGTCGAGGTAGGCGAGGGCGAGGGCGAGTACAGCGCCCCGGTCATCGACCGCGACGGCGGAGGCGTCGACGTCGACCTCATCCCACAGATCTTCGTTCAACGCGTCGGCGAAGTCCTCTCGCGTGGGGCTCCACGTTTCGTGCGTCCAGCTGTAGAGCGCCGCGTGCGCCGCCTCGACGCGCTCTCGAGGCACTCCGGAGAGGGGCTGCACGCGTACGTGGGAACGGAGGGCCGTTCGTCGGGCGAGCTCGACCCGTGCGGGCGGCACGATCTGCATCGTCGTCGCTCCCAACGCGTCCGCGAACTGCAGAGCCGGGTCGTCGACGTATCCGCGCGCCGTGAACGGGATGTCGCGGACGCGAAGTGACGAGAGGTGTCGGGCGAGAGCGGTGCCGATCCCTCGGCGACGGTGATCGGGGTGGACGACGATCTCGAGCCAGGCATGCGTGTCATGAACGCGGGATGTCCACATCGCGCCGGCCGCGGCCACCTCGCCCGCCTGTTCGACGACGGCCGAACGGGTCTCTTCGCCGCGCCACCGGTCGGCAGCGAGCCTGCGGTCCGCCCACCAGTCGGGGGCCGCGTCCAGATCGTCTTCGGTGAGAGCCCTGAAGTGCACTCCCCCATCGAATCAGGTCGGGCGCCGCCGGGCGGTCGCCGCTTCCCGGCATCCCCTCAGGTCAACCTCCCCCGCGATGTCGGAGGGGCACGGGAGGATGGAGCCATGCCCGAATCGCCCTACGCCTCGCGCCCCTGGTCGTCGTCGTACGCCGAGGGCGTGCCGCTCGAGATCGAGACGCCCTCGCAGACGCTCCCCGAGATGCTGGTCGCGAGCGTCGCGACGTACGGAAAGAAGACGGCCCTGGAGTTCTTCGGGGCGGTCACGACGTATCGCGAGCTGGGCGAGCAGGTGTCGCGCGCCGCCGAGGGACTGCGTCGCCTGGGAGTGCGGGCGGGCGATCGCGTGGCGCTGGTGCTGCCGAACTCGCCGCAGCACGTCGTCGCCTTCTACGCCGCGCTGCGCCTCGGTGCCATCGTCATCGAGCACAACCCGCTCTACACGCCGCGCGAACTGCGGCACCAGTTCGAAGACCACGGCGCGAAGTTCGCGATCGTGTGGGACAAGCTAGCCGACACCGTGGCCGAGTTCCCGTCCGACCTCGCGCTGCAGCACGTCGTCAGTGTCGACATCACCGCCGCCCTGCCCGTCGCCAAGCGGCTCGCTCTGCGCCTGCCGATCGCGAAGGCGCGCGAGGCGCGTGCGCAGCTCACCGCGACGCCCAGGTCGAAGCGTCCGCTGCCGTGGGCCAAGCTGCTGACCCGCGGTTCGCTCTCGCGCAAGCACCCCGGGCCCGCCCTGGGCGACATCGCGCTGCTGCAGTACACCAGCGGCACGACCGGCTCGCCCAAGGGAGCGGTGCTCACGCACGCGAATCTGCGCGCGAACGCGATGCAGGGTCGCGCGTGGGTGCCCGGTCTGCGCGACGGAGAAGAGACGTTCTACGGCGTCCTCCCCCTGTTCCACGCGTACGGTCTCACCCTCTGCCTCACCTTCGCGATGAGCATCGGCGCCCGGCTCGTGCTCTTCCCCAAGTACGATCTCGAGCTGGTCGCCGCCGCCGCCAAGAAGAGCCCACCGACCTTCCTGCCGGCGGTGCCCCCGATCTACGACCAGCTCGCACGGGCGGCGGCGCGGGGAACGCTCGATCTCACGAGCGTGCGCTTCGCCATCTCGGGCGCGATGAGCCTGCCCGTCGCCACCGTCGACCGTTGGGAGGCGGCGACCGGGGGGCTGCTGGTCGAGGGGTACGGCATGACCGAGTCCTCGCCCGTCGCGCTCGGCAACCCCATCGGCCCGTCACGTCGCCCCGGCACCGTCGGCGTGCCCTTCCCCAGCACCGACATCCGCGTCGTCGACCCCGAGAACCCGACGCACGACCTGCCCCTCGGCGAGGCCGGTGAGCTGCTGCTGCGCGGACCGCAGGTGTTCCAGGGGTATTGGAACCGACCCGCCGACACCGCCGAGACCCTCATCGACGGCGGGTGGCTGCGCACCGGCGACATCGCCTCGGTCTCGCCCGACGGGTTCGTCACGATCACCGACCGACTGAAAGAGATCATCATCACCGGCGGCTTCAACGTCTCGCCGAGCGAGGTCGAGGACGTCCTGGCCGCGCACCCCGACATCGTCGGTGCGGCCGTGGTGGCTCTTCCCAAGCCGCGCGGGGGCGAGGACGTCGCCGCCGCGATCGTGCTGCGCGAAGGTACGTCGATCGAGCCCGAGGCCGTGCGCGAGTTCTGCAAGAGCCGACTCGCGCCCTACAAGGTCCCGCGTCGGGTCATCGTGGTCGACGAGCTCCCGCGTTCGCTGATCGGCAAGGTCCTGCGTCGCGAGGTGCGCGAACGTCTGATGTCCTGACCGGAGACGAGAGCGGATGCCGGGGTCTCGGCATCCGCTCTCGTCACCCGTAGAAGAGCTTGTCGAAGACCCGGCGCGAGCGTCGGGTGGCGCCCAGGTAGTCCTCTTCGACCTGCGTCGCGGAACGCGGCGGGTACTCGAGGATGCGACCGATACCGTCGAGCCGTCCCCGGTCGACGGGGAGCACGTCACTGGTCTGACCCGACAGGAGCGTGTTCGCCGAGCGCAGGCGACTCGCCAGGTGCCAGGCGGCGGCGAGCTTGTCGGCCGCGTCGTGCTCGATCAGTCCGGCCTCGGCCGCGGCATCCAGAGCCCCCAACGTCGAGGTCGTGCGCATCGCCGGCACCTGCCGTGCGTGCTGCAACTGCAGCAGCTGCACCAGCCACTCGACGTCGCTGAGCGAGCCGGGGCCGAGCTTGAGGTGTCGGGCGGGATCGGCGCCCTGCGGCAGACGCTCGTTCTCGACACGCGCCTTGATGCGGCGGATCTCGCGCAGTCCGTTCTGGTCGGCCGAGACGGGATAGCGCACCTCGTCGGCAAGCTCCAGGAACGCGCGGATGAGCTTGACGCTCCCCGCGACCCCGCGGGCGCGCAGGAGCGCCTGCGCCTCCCACGACAGCGACCAGCGCCGGTAGTACTCCGCGTAGGCGTCGAGCGAACGCGCGAGGGGCCCGCTGCGTCCCTCGGGGCGCAGCTCGGCGTCGAGGTCGAGCGGCAGGCGGTGGTCCTCGGACTGCTCGCGCAGCCCCGCGACGAGCTTGAGGGCGAGGTGGCTCGCGCGTTGCGGGTCGAGGCCGTTGGCGCGATAGACGTACATCACGTCGGCATCCGAGCCGAAACCGATCTCGCGGCCGCCGAACCGGCCCATCGCGATGACCGCGAAGTCGAGGTCGTCGTCCTCGGGCGGAACCACGACGCGACGCACGGCGCGCAGCGTCGCCTGGATCGTGACCTCGGTGATGGTCGTCAGAGCGTCCGAGAGCTCCTCGAGCGACACGGTGCCCAAGACCGCCGCCATGGCGACGCGCAGCATCTCGCGACGGCGCAGCGCGCGCACCGAGCGCATCGCGCCGTCGATGTCGTCCCAGCGCGTCTGGATGGCGCGCGCCTCGTCCTCGAGCGCCTTGCCAGATCGCGGCCGCAGCAGCGCATCGTCGTCGAGCCACGCGACGGATTCGGGGATCCATTCCATCAGCTCGCCGATGTAACGCGAGCCGGACAGCACGCGGGTCAGGCTCTCGGCCGCCCCCGCCGAGTCGCGGAGCATCCGCAGGAACCACGGGGTGTTGCCCAGCCGCTCGCTGATGCGGCGGAACACCAGCAGCCCGTAGTCGGGATCGACGCCGTCCGCGAACCACCGGATCATCACGGGCATGAGGTGTCGCTGGATCGAGGCTTTGCGGCTCAGGCCGCTCGTGAGCGCGGCGATGTGCCGCAGCGCCCCCGCCGGATCGCGGAAGCCGATGGCCGCGAGTCGGTCGCGCGCCTGAGCGGTGGACAGCGTCCGCTCGCCCTCGGGCAGCGCCGCGACGGCCGAGAGCAGCGGGCGGTAGAACAGGCGCACGTGGATGTCGCGGACCTCGCGCTTGATGCCCTCCCACACCGCCTGGACTCCGGATGCGGAATCCGCCAGACGCGACGCACGCGCGAGCACGCGCAGGTCGTCGTCCTTCTCGGGCAGCAGCGCCGTGCGACGCAGCCCGCGCAGCTGCAGACGGTGCTCGAGCAGACGCAGGAGCCGGTAGTCGCGCGCGAAGGCCTCGGCCTCGGACCGACCGATGTAGCCTTCGGCGACCAGCGCGTCGAGCGCCTCGAGTGTGCCGCGCTGCCGGATGCGCTCGTCGCTCAGCCCGTGCACGAGCTGGAGCAGCTGCACGGTGAACTCGACATCTCGGATACCGCCGGGCCCGAGCTTGAGCTGACGGTTCACCTCGGACGCGGGGATGTGATCGGTGACGCGCTCGCGCATGCGCTGCACGCCCTCGACGAAGTTCTCACGTGCCGCGCTGTGCCAGACGAGCGGCTGGACGGCTGCTACGTACTCGGCGCCGAGCGTCGCATCTCCCGCGATCGCCCGCGCTTTGAGCAGAGCCTGGAACTCCCAGCTTTTCGCCCACCGGTCGTAGTACTGCCGGTGCGAGGCGAGACTGCGCACCAGCGCCCCCTGCTTTCCCTCGGGACGCAGGTTGGGGTCGACCTCCCAGAGGGGCGGCTCGATCTCGGCGCCCGAGATCCCCCGCATCGTCTGCACCGCGAGGCGGGTGCCGATGTCGATCGCGCGGGCCTCGGAGACGACCTCTTCGTCCGCCGACCCCCCGACGAAGATCACGTCGACGTCGCTGACGTAGTTGAGCTCGCGAGCCCCGGTCTTGCCCATCGCGATGATGGCGAACCGCGTCGCCGCGACCTGCTCGCGCGGGAACGTTCCCGGTCCCGGGGATGCCACGCGCGAGCGCGCGACGCTCAACGAGGCCTCGAGGGCCGCTCCGGCCAGATCGGCGAGCGAGGCCGAGACGACGTCGATCGCCGCCGCCGGGTCGTCCTGGCCGAGGTCGTACGCGGCGATGCGGGCCAGCAGGCGCCGGTACCGCACGCGCAGTGCGACCCAGGCGGCATCCGAGGAGTCCGTCGCGAAACCCTCGACGTCGCCGACGGAGTCGAGCAGTTCGGCGCGCATGGTCGGCTCGTCGGGCAGCGTGAGTCCCGCGCCCGAGAGGTGGACGAGTTCGTCGGGATGACGCAGGTAGAACTCGGCGAAGCCGTCGGAGGCGCCCACGACGTCCCACAGGGCACGCCACGCTCCGGCGTCCGCCGCCGCCGCACGGACCGCGGCCGGATCCCGGCGGGCGACCTGCAGGACGGCGAAGAGCGCGCGATCGGGGTCGGCCACGCGCTGCGCGAGCTGCATGGCATCCGCTCGACCGACGCCGACCGACTCCTCGAGCTCACCGAGCAGGGTGTCTGCTTCGGCGAGGCGCGAGAAGCCGGTGCGGGCGAGGGCGGTGAGCGCGGTGGAGCGGTCGCCCGAGGTCATCGGTCGGCCGTCAGAGTGCTTCGAGGTTGCTCGCCAGCTCGAACGGCGTCACCTGGGCACGGTACTGCTGCCACTCGCGACGCTTGTTGAGCAGCACGTACTTGAAGACCGTCTCGCCCAGGGTCTCGGCGACGAGCTCGGACTCCTCGAGGTACTCGAGGGCGTGGTCGAGGCTCGCGGGCAGCGGCGCGTACCCGAGGGCGCGACGCTCGGAGTCGCTGAGCGACCACACGTTGTCCTCGGCTTCGGCGGGCAGCTCGTACTCCTCTTCGATGCCCTTCAGCCCGGCGGCGAGCATGAGCGCGTACGACAGGTACGGGTTGGCCGCGGAGTCCAGGGCGCGGTACTCGACGCGCGTCGACTGTCCCTTGTTCGGCTTGTACAGCGGCACGCGCACGAGCGCGGAGCGGTTGTTGTGGCCCCAGCAGATGAAGCTGGGAGCCTCGTCGCCGCCCCACAGGCGCTTGTACGAGTTGACGAACTGGTTGGTGACGGCCGAGATCTCGTTGGCGTGGCGCAGCAGCCCCGCGATGAAGTGACGTCCCACCTTCGACAGCTGGTACTGCGCACCCTCTTCGTAGAAGGCGTTCATGTCGCCCTCGAAGAGCGACAGGTGCGTGTGCATGCCGCTGCCGGGCTGGCCGCTGATCGGCTTCGGCATGAAGGTCGCGTAGACGCCCTGTTCGATCGCGACCTCTTTGACCACCGTGCGGAAGGTCATGATGTTGTCGGCCGTGGTGAGAGCGTCGGCGTAGCGCAGGTCGATCTCGTTCTGGCCGGGGCCGCCCTCGTGGTGGCTGAATTCGACCGAGATGCCGAGGTCCTCGAGCATGCGCACCGACCGGCGACGGAAGTCGTGCGCGGTGCCGCCGGGGACGTTGTCGAAGTAGCCCGCCGAGTCGACCGGCTGCGGACGGCCGTCCGCGCCCAGCTGCGACGACTTGAGCAGGTAGAACTCGATCTCGGGGTGCGTGTAGAACGTGAAGCCGGCGTCGGCGGCCTTTGCCAGTGTGCGCTTGAGCACGTGGCGGGGGTCGGCGACGGCGGGCTGACCGTCGGGCGTGGTGATGTCGCAGAACATGCGCGCGGTCGGGTCGATCTCACCGCGCCACGGCAGGATCTGGAAGGTCGTGGGGTCGGGGTGTGCGAGCAGGTCGGACTCGTACGAGCGCGTGAGGCCCTCGATCGCCGATCCGTCGAAGCCCAGTCCCTCGGTGAACGCACCCTCGACCTCGGCCGGGGCGATCGCCACCGACTTCAGCGTGCCGACCACGTCGGTGAACCACAGGCGCACGAACTTGACGCCGCGCTCCTCGATCGTGCGCAGGACGAAATCGCGCTGCTTGTCCATCGTCATCCCTCGTTTCGGTGGGTCAGCGAGCCGAGCTCGAGCCCCAGTCGTCCTGTGCCTCTTCGTCGGCCCACTGCTTCGCGCGCTTCTTCATCAGCTCGGGAGCGGCGGCCGCCTCTTCGGCGGTGTCGAACGGGCCGGCGCGATCGATCGCGGGCGACTCGAAGCCCTGCTCGACCTTGCCGGTCTCGAGGTTGTACCAGTACTTCTTGTCGTCGCTCACGATGGCTCCTCACCTGGGTCGTGCGTCCCGGCGCAGAACGCCGGTGCTCCCCCGATCCTACTGATGCCGACCGTGCGGCTGGATAGGCTGAGGGGTATGGCAACGAATGCGTCGCGTGCGGTCGGAGTGGACATCGGTGGAACCGGCATCAAGGCCGGGATCGTCGACCTGGATGCCGGGGAACTCATCAGCGACCGGGTCAAGGTGTCCACCCCCGCCGGAGCCGAACCGGCCGACGTCCTCGCCGCGGTGAAAGAGGTTCTCCAGACGCTCGAGGCGCCGGCGGATCTGCCGCTGGGCGTGGCCTTCCCCGCGATCGTGAAGGGCGGACGCACGCTGTCGGCCGCGAACGTGTCGAAGGCGTGGATCGGCTTCGAGGCCGAGAAGTTCTTCGAGCAGGGGCTGTCGCGCGACATCCACTTCGCGAACGACGCCGACGTCGCCGGCATCGCCGAGGTGCGGTACGGCGCGGCCAAGGGCGTCGAGGGCCTCGTCATCCTGACGACGCTCGGTACGGGCATCGGCTCGGCCATGATCTACGACGGCGTCCTCGTCCCGAACAGCGAGCTCGGTCACCTGCAGCGCGCCGGCCACAAGAAGGATGCCGAGCACTTCGCCGCGTACTCCGCGCTCGAGCGCGAGGAGCTGTCGTGGGAGAAGTGGGCGAAGCGTCTGCAGTGGTACTACGACTACGTCGAGTTCCTCTTCAGCCCCGACCTGATCGTCGTGGGCGGCGGCGTGTCGAAGCACTCCGAGCACTTCTTGCCGCTGCTGAAGCTCCGCGCACCGATCGTCCCGGCGAAGCACCGCAACAACGCGGGCATCATCGGCGCGGCATCGCTCGCCGTGCCCGTCCCCGAAGCGCTTCCCGCGGTCAAGTAGGCCGCGGCGCCGTCACGCGGCATCCACCTGGCGCACGCTCACGGCGTTGCGCCAGACGACCGGCGCCCAGTGCCCGCCCTCGCAGGGCACCTCGAGCATGACGACCCGGTCGTTGCCGCCCGTCGCCCATGCTGGCTCGCGCGTGGCCGCGCGGTTGGGCCAGGTGATCCACGCCCACACCGCGCGCTTGTCGGCGTACCACTCGATCGGGCGCGAGCCCCAGGTCTCGGGCTGCAGCGTGCAGGGGGCGATGGATGCCAGAACCCGCGCGACCATCTCGTCGCTGACTCTCGTCGACCCCATGCACCGGACCCCTTCCCCGGCCGAGTCCGAGTGTAGAACATATGTCCGACACTGAGGTGGGGGGTGGACTCCCCCGCCTCGACGAAGGTGACCCCCCTGGGCGCAGGGGGCACACAGGAGGGTCTGCAGGGTATTCGGCGCGCGGCGGCGATCGGGTTGGACGGGTGCGTTGTGCGGCCAGGGATCGGGAGGCGACTTCACCCCAGGGGCGGCCCGATTTCACACCGGAGTTCGGTGCCGCGGCGGTCGGGGCTATGCCGTCAGGGCATCGTCAGCGTCGTCACTCCGTCGCCGTTTGCGGGGGTCGACAGCGCCTGCGTGTAATAGGCCTCTTCGAGCGGAATGCAGATTCCGATGAGAATCCATTCCGACTCCGTCTGCGCGAGATCGTCGTAGTCATTCCAGCGGTGATCGCCGCGTTTCTCGGGGAGCGGCACGTACAGACGGAAGGAGCCCGCGTACGGATGCTCCGCCGTGAACTCGACCGTCACCCCGCCGGAATCCGGTGTCAGGCCGGTGAGGTGAAAGGCTCGCAGATACTGGCCGGGCCCGAAGCTGTCTCGGAGGGGCGTGAGGAAATCGAGTTGCGTCACCCGGCGACCTCCCGGACCCAGGCCGGGCAGACCGTTGGCCCTTCGCAGTACGCGGTGCGAAACTGGCCCAACATCTCAGGGCATTTGGAGGGTCATCACGCCGTCCTCGCCTCTACGACCTGAAAGTGCTTGCGCGTCGTGAGCCTCGCGGAGCGGGACCGCGATTCCCCATCGGGTCCATTCGACGACGTCAGTAGCGAGATCATCATAGAGATCCCACAGTCTGTCGTGCGGGCGTAGGGGCAGCGGAACATGTAGGCGGAAACGTCCCGGAAAGAGCTCATGTGCCGTGAATTCGATCGTCACTCCGCCGCTCGCGAATGTCATCCGGGTGAGCGAGAGTGACCTCAGCATGCCGCTTTCGAACTCCTGTGCGATGGGGCCAGCGAAGTCGAGTTCGGTCACCCGCCGACCTGCCTCACCCAGGTCGGGCAGACGGTCGGTCCTACACAGTAGGCCGAGATGACCCCTCGCGGTGCACCGTCGTTCAGACGAGGGGGGTTCACGACGACTTTCACATCCATAGTTCGATCGATTCTGCAGACATTTCACGCGGAAGCACTTCGAACCAATCCTTCCGCGAGCCCCGAGCGGGCTCGCATCAGCGAGAAGCTAGCGACGATCCCGAGCCCCTCTCCTGAGTGGTCTCAGCGGGTGAATCAAGCACCGGAAACGGGTATCAGGCCCCCGGGGACACCGAGCGGCGCGGCATCAGCGGCGGCCGCACATGGATCGGATAGGACGGGACGGCAGGTGAGCGAGACTTCGGCGCGGTCGACCCCGTGGGCTCGTGATCGGAGGAGGCCAAGGGGGCGCGCCCGCGCCAGCGCGCTTGTCCGATAAACGGCGAAACGTTGGCTGGCGCAGCGGATGCCGCCCGGCCAGACGGCGCGCCGTGAGTCGCAAGGAGCCGCGAACTGCTGCATGAGGGGCGAATGGGCCGGCCTGTACGCCGGGTTCTGTCCGGGGGCGTGAGCCCCGTGGACGGTCATCTCTCTCGGCGACACGTTGCCGTGCCGCTCCAGCGGCCTACCCGGGGACTCGGCGAGCCGCGTCTGCATCCCCTGTCTGGCCTTGCTCCGGACGAGGTTTACCTGGCGGATCGTGTCACCACGACCCCCGGTGGTCTCTTACACCACCCTTTCACCCTTACCCGCGCGAGGCGGGCGGTCTGCTCTCTGTGGCACTGTCTCGCGGATTGCTCCGGGTGGGTGTTACCCACCGTCCTGCCCTGTGGAGCCCGGACGTTCCTCGGCACGGGCGAACCCGTGACGCGACCGTCCAGCCGACCCATTCGCGAGTTCGAGTCTACCGGCGCGGCCGGCGCGGCCCCGACTGCTCACCCCTTCTCGGCGGTGTCGCCGATGCGCAGGTCGAGGGGGAAGTCGATGGGGAACGTCCCGAACAGCAGGCGCCCCGCCGTGGCAGCGGCCTCACGGACCGCGTCGGCGACGGCATCCGCCAGCTCCACGGGGGTGTGCACGACGATCTCGTCGTGCAGGAAGAACGCGAGGTGGGGTCGGCGCGCGAACACCGGACCGGACGCCACGGCCGCGGGGACGGCATCCGGAACCGAGAACCCCGACAGGCGGGTGCGCAGGTCGGCCAGCCACGCGAGCGCCCACTCCGCGGCCGTGCCCTGCACGACGAAGTTGCGGGTGAAGCGTCCGCGGTCGCGGGCGGACCGTCGAGCGCGCGTCTCGTCGATCCCGGATGCCGCGGACGCGCTCGCCTGCGACTGCAGCAACCGCCATGTTTCGCCGGCGGCCGGAGAGGTGCGACCGAGCCACGTGTGCACCACGCCGCCGTCTTCTCCTGTTCGTGCGGCCTCGTCGACGAGAGCCATCGCCCGGGGGAAGGTGCGGCGCAGGCGCGGAAGGAGCCGGCCGCTCTCGCCGGTCGTGGCACCGTACATCGCGCCCAGCATCGCGAGCTTGGCCTCGGCGCGGCTCGCCACCGCGCCCCTCTCGACGATGCCCGCGTACAAGTCGCGACCGGCCGCTGCCTCGGCGAGGGCGGTGTCGCGCGCCATCGCCGCGAGCACGCGCGGTTCGAGCTGGGCGACGTCGGCGGTCACGAGCGTCCATCCCGGATCCGCGCGCACGGCGGTGCGCAGCGATCGAGGAATCTGCAGCGCCCCTCCCCCGGACGACGCCCATCGCCCGGTGACCACCCCGGCGGGGACGTAGACGGGGCGGAACCGATCGTCGCGCACCCACTCGTCCAACCATGCCCAGCCGTTCGCGGTGTACAGGCGCATCAGCTTCTTGTAGGCGATCAGGGGCGCGACGGCGGGGTGATCGTGCTCGGCGAGCTCCCATCGCGACGTCGACTGCACGAGCAGTCCCGCGCGGTGCAGCGCGCGCAGGAGCTTCGGTTGCGAGTCGAGGGATACGGACGCATCGCCCAGGGCCGTACGGACGGCCTCGGCTGCCCGCTCGATGCGCTCGGGTGGACCGCCCGCGCGCCGCGCTCCCAGCTCGCGTTCGAGCAGCGCTTCGTGCGCGGCGCGGCTGTACGGGACGCCGGCCGCATGAAGCTCGGCGGCGATGAGCGCGCCCGCGGACTCGGCCGCGCACAGCAGACGCAGGGCCCCCGCCGAGGTGCTGTCGCGGATGACGGCGAGCTGGCGGCCGTACTCGGCGGTAGCCGCGTCGATGGTGTCCGGGATCCCGGATGCCGCTTCGCCCAGGTCGAAGAGCGTGTCGCCGGCCGTGGCGGTGGAGGCGGCGGCATCCCATTCGACATGCGCGCGCAGGCCGTGGTCGTCGGTCACCGAGACGGCGTCGCGCAGGATGCCGTGCACCAGCCGCAGGTCCCAGGCGCGGGCGACGCGCACACCGGCGTCGAGCAGTCGCGGCGCGAGACGTGCGCTGTCGGCCCACACCCATCGGATGTCGCCCTGCGCCTCGCGTGCGGCGACGATCTGCGGGAGTCGGTCGATCGGGACCTCGACGGAAGTCGTCGGCGCGCCCGTGGCATCCGTGTCGACGAGGGCGAAGAGGTCGCCGCTCGTGCGCCCGATGACGACCGTGTCAGACGGCACGGACGCCCGTGGGGGTCATCGCGATTCTTCGGTGCGCACCAGGATGGCGCCGCACTCGGGGCAGAACACGACCTCGTCGGTCTGGGCGCGGCGCACGGTGGCCAGGTCGCTGGGCGGCAGCACCATGCGGCATGCTTCGCACGCGCCGGCGCGCAGCAGGCCCGCGCCGTTGCCGCGCGAGGATAGGCGCTCGTACAGGCCGAGCAGGTCGGCGGGGACGGCGGCGGCCACCGCGTCGCGGTCGCGGCGCGCGCCCTCGAGGCGCGTGGTGGCGTCGGCGACGGTGGACTTGGCGTCGGCGCTGAGCTGGGCGCCCTGCGCGTTGGTCTCGGAGATCAGCGCCTGCTGCTCGGCGACGGCAGCATCGGCGGCCTCGAGGCGCTCCATGAGCGCGATCTCGATGTCTTCGAGGTCGCCCTTGCGGCGCGTCAACGACGCCAACTCGCTCTCGAAGCCCTGCGCCTGCTTGGGGTTGGTCGACGCCGCGAGGCGCTCGGTGTCGCGCGCGATGCGTGCGTCGACGACGGCGACGTCGGACTCGAGGCGCTTCAGCTCCGCGGTGATGTCGTCGCGCGTGTTGGCGCGCGCCGACAGTTCTTGCGTGAGCGTCGCCCGCTGCGCGATGAGCTCGCGCACGCGCTCGGCCTGCGGCGGGTTCGCCGCAACGCGCTCGTCGCGGCGGATGCGGGCGTCGAGGTCGGCGAGATCGAGCAGTTTGCGCTGGTCGGCGGGATCGGCATTCACGTGCTCAACGCTACCCCGGGCCTCCGACATCCGCGGCACGCCCGTGCCCCGTCCGGTGGCGCGGTCCGACGGACGCGCGGCGGTAGACTCATGGCATCCAGGGCCTTTAGCTCAGCTGGTAGAGCGCCACGTTTACACCGTGGATGTCGTCGGTTCGATCCCGGCAGGGCCCACCTCACGTCTCGACGCCGGGATGCGTCCCTCCGTCGCGCGAACGCGCCCAGATCACGTGACCTCGGCCACCGCACCTGCCGTTGCGGGTGATCTCGCCCACGTCACGTGATCTCGGCCACCGCACACGTCCTTGCGGGTGGTTTCGCCCACGTCACGTGATCTCGGCCGACCCGCGGTCGTCGGGGGGCGGCTGCGCGGGGTCCTGCGACCGGGGACCCCGGCGTCCGCGCGCCGAGCCGAGTGCGCAGGGCCTACCTCAGTTCAGGATGTTCACGCTGCGCGCGATCACCAGCGCCAGCAGCACGAAGCCCGAGATCGCCTGCACCATCATGAAGAGCTTGGCGCGGCCGGTCAGGGGCATCACGTCGGTGGGGCTGAACGCCATGGCGTTGGATGCCGAGAAATAGAGGTAGTCCACGTACCCGGGCGCCCAGTCCGCGACGTCCGACGAACGGCGCGCGACCTCGCTGACGGCGTCGCGGTCGGAATCCTGCGGGAACTGGAAGTCCGCCGCCGGCAACTCCGCGCGCGCGTCGCGGCGACGGGCGATCGGCCCGCCGCGGTCCATCTCCCAGTACACGACCGCGTAGCCGATGACGTTGATCGCCCAGACCTGCGCCGCTCCGAGCAGCGTCGCCGCCCCGCTGCCCTCGCCGCGCAGCAGTTGCTGCAGCAGCAGCACGAGAGCGATCTGGTTGGCGACCAGCAGCAGGGCGGTGAAGGCGATCGCGAAGCCGCGCCCGATGCGCGACGGCCGGGTCAGTCGCGACGGGTTGGTCACCACCATCGGGATCACGCACAGCGCGCCGACCCCGACGACGATGTACCTCAGGATGCCGGATGCCTCGCTCGGCAGGAAGGCGTACAGCCCCGCGCCGACGGCGAGGGCGATCAGCACCGGCCACCGGTGCTCGGGGCGGGTGCGGAACCCCGCGGCGTCCTGGGTGCTCACGGGCTCAGGCTAGACCTCTCGGAGCATCCCTCCCCCGGCCGCGGGGAAGTCCCGGCATCCGTCATCGGGAGTTCGCAGGTGGCGCTCGACATCTCGACATCGAGCAGACTGGGCGACGCGATCGCCGCGGCGTCGCCCGCGCGCATCCGATGTCGGCGCGACTCGCTAGGCTGGACGTTGGTTGATTGTGCGGAGCGAACAAGGGTTGCCGCACTCGTATGGCGATTCTCTGGCATGACCTGCCAGACGACGAAAGGTCTTCCGTGACTGTTCACGACCAGGATCCGTATTCGCAGGGGCCGCAGGACAGCGACCCGGAAGAGACTGGGGAGTGGCAGGAATCCCTCCGCCAGCTCGTCCAGGCGAAGGGTCCGGCTCGCGCTCGCGAGATCATGCTGAGCCTTCTCAAGGGCTCGAAGGAACTGCACCTCAACGTGCCGATGGTTCCGACCACCGACTACATCAACACCATCTCGCAGAAGAACGAGCCCGACTTCCCCGGTGACGAGGAGCTCGAGCGTCGCTACCGCAAGTGGATCCGCTGGAACGCCGCGGTCACCGTGCACCGCGCGCAGCGCCCCGGCATCGGCGTCGGCGGCCACATCTCGACGTACGCCTCGTCGGCGGCGCTGTACGAGGTGGGGTTCAACCACTTCTTCCGCGGCCTCGACGACCCGTCCGGCGGCGACCAGATCTTCATCCAGGGCCACGCCTCGCCCGGTGCCTACGCCCGCGCGTTCCTCGAGGGGCGTCTGACCGAAGCGCAGCTGGACGGCTTCCGTCAAGAGAAGTCGGCCGCGCCCCACGGTATCCCCTCCTACCCGCACCCCCGTCTGATGCCGGAGTTCTGGCAGTTCCCGACGGTGTCGATGGGTCTGGGCCCGATCAACGCCATCTACCAGGCGATGTCGAACAAGTACCTGTCGAACCGCGGCATCAAGGACGTCTCCGACTCCCACGTGTGGGCCTACCTCGGCGATGGCGAGATGGACGAGGTCGAGAGCCGCGGACAGCTCCAGGTCGCCGCCAACGAGGGTCTCGACAACCTGACCTTCATCATCAACTGCAACCTGCAGCGCCTCGACGGACCCGTCCGCGGTAACGGCAAGATCATCCAGGAGCTCGAGAGCTTCTTCCGCGGTGCCGGCTGGAACGTCATCAAGGTCGTGTGGGGTCGCGAGTGGGACGACCTGCTCGCCCGCGACACCGAGGGTGCGCTGCTGAACCTGATGAACACCACGCCCGACGGCGACTACCAGACGTACAAGGCCGAGAACGGCGCGTATGTTCGCGAGAACTTCTTCGGTCGCGACCCCCGCGCCCTCGAGCTCGTCAAGGACTACACCGACGAGCAGGTCTGGGGTCTCAAGCGCGGTGGCCACGACTACCGCAAGGTGTTCGCGGCGTTCAAGGCCGCCAAGGAGCACAAGGGCCAGCCCACCGTGATCCTGGCCAAGACCATCAAGGGCTACGGCCTCGGCCCCCACTTCGAGGGCCGCAACGCCACGCACCAGATGAAGAAGCTGACGCTCGACGACCTCAAGTCGTTCCGCGACGCGATGGACATCCCCGTCACCGACGCGCAGCTCGAAGAGAACCCGTACCAGCCGCCGTACTACAACCCCGGTGAGCAGGACGAGACGATCAAGTACATGCTCGAGCGTCGTCGCGAGCTCGGCGGCTTCCTGCCCGAGCGCCGGACGACCCACGTCGGCCTGGAACTGCCCGGGGATGCCGCCTACGCGCTGCCCAAGAAGGGCTCGGGCACGCAGGACGTCGCCACCACGATGGCCTTCGTCCGTCTGCTGAAGGACCTGCTGCGGGTCAAGGGCTTCGGTCACCGCATCGTGCCGATCATCCCGGACGAGGCGCGCACCTTCGGTATGGACGCGTACTTCCCGACCGCGAAGATCTACAACCCCAAGGGCCAGCACTACACCTCGGTGGACCGCGAGCTGCTGCTGGCGTACAAAGAGAGCCCCGAGGGGCAGATCATCCACGTCGGCATCAACGAGGCGGGCGCCCTGGCGGCGTTCACCGCGGCCGGCACGGCGTACGCGACGCACGGCGAGCCGCTGATCCCGGTCTACGTCTTCTACTCGATGTTCGGCTTCCAGCGCACGGGCGACGCCCAGTGGGCCGCCGGCGACCAGATGGCGCGCGGCTTCATCATCGGCGCCACGGCCGGTCGCACCACGCTGACGGGTGAGGGTCTGCAGCACGCCGACGGCCACTCGCAGCTGCTCGCCTCGACCAACCCCGCGACCGTGTCGTACGACCCGGCCTACGGGTACGAGATCGCGCACATCGTCCGCTCGGGTATCGAGCGCATGTACGGCGGCGAGCACTCCGACCCGAACGTCATGTACTACATGACGGTCTACAACGAGCCCTACATCCAGCCCGCGGAGCCCGAGGGGGTCGACGTGGACGGTATCGTCCGCGGCATCCACCACATCTCCACCGGCGAGGGCGACGGGCCCCGCACGCAGCTGCTCGCTTCGGGCGTCGGTGTGCCGTGGGCGCTCGAGGCTCAGCGTCTGCTCAAGGACGACTGGAACGTGAAGGCGGACGTCTGGTCGGTCACCTCGTGGTCGGAGCTGCGTCGCGACGGCCTGGCGGCCGACGAGCACAACTTCCTGCACCCCGACGAGGAGCCCCGCGTGGCCTACCTCACCGACAAGCTGAAAGAAGCCGAGGGCCCCGTCGTGGCCGTCAGCGACTGGATGCACGCGGTGCAGGACCAGATCCGCCAGTGGGTCCCGCAGAACTACTGGACGCTCGGTGCCGACGGCTTCGGCTTCTCGGACACCCGTGCCGCGGCGCGTCGCTTCTTCAAGATCGACGGCCCCTCGCTCGCGGTGCGCGCCCTGCAGGCGCTGGCCGAAGAGGGCAAGGTCGACCGCTCCGTCGTCGGCCAGGCCATCGAGAAGTACCGCCTGCACGACGTCAACGCCGGCACCAGCGGCAACGCGGGCGGCGAGGCCTGATCACGTGAGGTCCTCCACCGACGGGCCCGGTTCCGCCCCCACGGGCGGGGCCGGGCCCGACCGGTCTGCGGCCGCCGCAGCCGAGGTGGCGCAAGAGAAGGCCGAGACGCTCGTCTGGCTGCGCCGCATCTCGGGCGATCTGGCCACCGCGACCATCCAGCGGCTCGAAGAGACGCTGCCCTGGTACGCCGAGATGCCGCCCGCGCGGCGCTCGGCGGTGGGCCTCGTCGCACAGGCCGGCATCACCTCGTTCCTCAAATGGTTCGAGGAGCCCGCGTCGACCCCCGCAATCGCCGCCGACATCTTCGCCGCCGCT
Organism: Microbacterium sp. HMWF026; assembly: GCF_003061325.1. Taxonomy (NCBI): domain Bacteria; kingdom Bacillati; phylum Actinomycetota; class Actinomycetes; order Micrococcales; family Microbacteriaceae; genus Microbacterium; species Microbacterium sp. HMWF026. Next base: position 6,583 of record NZ_QAJB01000350.1, on the reverse strand, counting down.
CCCCGCGAGCTGTTGCGCAGCGTCAGCCTCACCCAGACCCTGCAGCTCGTGCGCGTCACGGTCGAGGTGATGGAGGAGCGGGTCGCCGGGCGCAGTGAGCGCGTCCGCGAGGCGATGCTGTCGTACTCGCGCGAGGTGGCCTTCGCCGCGGCCGACGTCTACGCGCGTGCCGCCGAAGCCCGTGGCTTGTGGGATGCCCGTCTCGAGGCGCTCGTGGTCGACTCGATCCTCACCGGTGAGGCCGACGACGAACTCCCGAGCCGCATCGCCGCCCTGGGCTGGCACGGGCACGGCGAAGTGTCGGTGCTCGTGGGCACGACTCCCCCGCAGCTGGACGTCGACCAGGTGCGCCGCACGGCGCGCAAGCTGGGCGTCGACGTGCTGATCGGGGTGCAGGGGTCGCGCCTGGTCCTGGTGCTGGGCCGCGCCGACCTGCCGGCCCGCGCGGGCGACGACGTCACCGAACTGCCGTTCACCGAGATCGCCAAGCGCCTCGAGCCGAGCTTCGGCTCCGGGCACCTCGTGCTCGGCCCCGCCGTGCCCGCCCTCGTCGACGCGGGCCAGAGCGCGCGAGCCGCCCTCGCCGGGTTCGCCGTCGCCCGGGCCTGGCGTCATGCCCCGCGCCCCGTCGAGGCCGACGACCTGCTGCCCGAGCGAGCTCTCGCGGGTGACGCGGTCGCCAAACAGACCCTGGTCGACCGCGTCTACCGCCCGCTGCAGGCGCACAGCGCCGACCTGGTCACGACGCTGTGGAGCTACCTCGACAACGGTCGGTCGCTCGAGGCAACGGCGCGCGAGCTGTACGTGCACCCGAACACGGTGCGATACCGCCTCAAGCGGGTGTCGGAAGTGATCGGGTGGGATGCCACCGGCCCCCGCGAAGCGCTCATCCTGCAGACCGCGCTGATCCTCGGCTCGATCGGCACGGACGCGACGCGACGCCGGGGCCTCGCGGGTCGGCGCCCGGCCCCTTCGCGCTGACGCCGCCCCCGTTTTCCATCCCCCCGGGGACCTCACTGTTGAGTGTCCAAAACACGCCGCCGGCGGCTCGCGCATCGCGGCGTGTCGTGGACACTCAACGGTGAAGAGGCCGCGCTGATGCACGGCGCGCACAAAGACACGCCGTATATCTGTGTCGATATCTCCAGAAGCGTGCGGTCGATCCTTGGCAGGATGGAACGGTGATCATCGCCGTCTTCCCCGGACAGGGTTCGCAGACCCCCGGCTTCCTCTCGCCCTGGCTCGAACTCGACGGAGTGCGTGAGCGTCTCGAGACGTTCTCGGAGCAGGCGGGCGTCGACCTCGTCGCCGCCGGGACCGACTGGGATGCCGACCGCATCCGCGACACCGCGGTCGCCCAGCCCCTCATCGTGGCGGCGAGCCTGCTGTCGTGGGCGGCCCTGCAAGAGCGCACCGACGCGGCCGTCGCCGGGGTCGCGGGGCACTCCGTCGGCGAGATCGCCGCGCTGGCGGCATCCGGAGTCCTGCACGACGACGACGCCCTGCGTCTGGTCGGACTGCGCGGCCGCGCCATGGCCGAAGCCGCCGCGGCCGTCGAGACGGGCATGAGCGCCGTGGTCGGCGGCGATGAGCAGGCCGTGCTCGATCGTCTCGCGGAACTCGGGCTCACCCCCGCCAACTACAACGGCGGCGGACAGATCGTGGCCGCTGGAGAGCTTCCCGCCCTGTCAAAGCTGGCCGGCGAGGCTCCCCGTGGCGCCCGGGTGATCCCGCTGCAGGTCGCCGGAGCCTTCCACACCCGTTTCATGGAGCCCGCCGTCGAGACGCTGCGCGCCGCCGCCGCCGACGTCGAGGTGTCCGATCCCGCGACCACGCTGTGGACGAACTCCGACGGCTCGGTCGTCGCCGAGGGGCGCGGCGCCCTCGACCTCGTCGTCGCGCAGGTCGCCTCGCCCGTCCGCTGGGACCGCTGCATGGCCTCGTTCGCCGAGCACGGCGTGACCGGCATCATCGAACTGTCGCCCGCGGGTGCACTCACGGGGCTCGCCAAGCGCGCCCTGCGCGGCACCCCCACCGTGGCGGTCAAGACCCCCGACGACCTCGACGCGGCCGTCTCACTCCTGAAAGAAGACCAGGCATGAGCACCCCCACCCTCCGCCAGACCCAGGGCGCGGCGCACACCCGCATCTACGCCTACGGCGCCGCCCGCGGCGAGAACTTCGTCCCCAACGACGACCTCGTCGGCCCGATCGACTCCAGCGACGAGTGGATCCGCCAGCGCACCGGTATCGTCACGCGCGTCCGCGCTGATAAAGACACGGATGCCATCGACCTGGCCGCCGCCGCCGCGCGCGAGGCCGTCGAGAAATCCGGCGTCGCCCCCGCCGACATCGACGCCGTGATCGTCGCGACCATCAGCAACCCCAAGCAGACGCCCTCGGCATCCGCGATCGTCGCCGACCGCATCGGGGCGAACCCCGCGGCCGCGTACGACGTCAACGCCGCCTGCGCCGGCTTCGCCTACGGCGTGGGCCAGGCCGATGCGCTCGTGCGGGCGGGCCTCGCGAAGCACGTCGTCGTGGTGGGCGCCGAGAAGCTGAGCGACATCGTCGACCCCACGGACCGCAGTATCTCGTTCCTGCTGGGCGACGGTGCGGGAGCGGTCGTCGTCGGCCCGAGCGACACCCCCGGCATCGGACCGACCATCTGGGGCTCCGACGGTTCCAAGGCCGACGCGGTGGGCATGAACGCCACGCTCAACGAGTTCCGCGACGGTACGGCACCCTGGCCGACGCTGCGCCAAGAGGGCCCCACGGTGTTCCGCTGGGCCGTCTGGGAGATGGTGAAGGTCGCACGTCAGGCCATCGAGGCCGCGGGCATCGAGCCCGCCGACCTCGCCGCGTTCGTCCCGCACCAGGCGAACATGCGCATCATCGACGAGTTCGCCAAGCAGCTGGGGCTGCCCGAGACCGTGATCATCGGTCGCGACATCGAGACCACGGGCAACACCTCGGCGGCATCCATCCCGCTCGCCACCCACCGTCTGCTCGAGGAGCACCCCGAGCTCAGCGGCGGGCTGGCGTTGCAGATCGGCTTCGGCGCCGGACTCGTGTTCGGCGCGCAGGTCGTCGTCCTCCCCTGACGCGCACGCGTCGAACCCTAGACTGATCGGGGCCCGACAGGCCCGCCCTCAACAAACAGGAGACATCATGGCATTCACCAACGACGAGGTCCTCGCCGGACTTGCCGAGCTCATCACCGACGAGACCGGTATCTCGGCCGACGAGGTCGCGATGGAGAAGTCGTTCACCGACGACCTCGACATCGACTCCATCTCGATGATGACGATCGTCGTCAACGCCGAGGAGAAGTTCGGCGTCACCATCCCCGACGACGAGGTCAAGAACCTCAAGACCGTCGGCGACGCCGTGACCTTCATCACGTCGAACCAGTCCTGACACCTCCCGGTGGGGGCTCCGGCCCCCACCGGTCACGACCTGTCGGCCGCACCAAGGATTCCTCGCTCATGAGCACACCCCGCATCGTCGTCACCGGTATCGGAGCCACCTCGCCCATCGGCGGGACGGCCCCCGAGAGCTGGTCCGCCCTGCTCGCCGGCACCTCCGGCGCCCGTTCCCTCGAACACGAGTGGGTCGAGCAGTACAACCTGCCCGTCACCTTCGCCGCCGAGGCGCTCGTGCGCCCCGAGACCGTGCTCGAGCGACCCGTCGCCAAGCGGCTCGACCCCTCGTCGCAGCTCGCCATGGTCGCCGCCAAAGAGGCGTGGGAGGATGCCGGCTCGCCCGACATCGACCCCGAGCGCCTCGGCGTCGACTTCGCCACCGGGATCGGCGGCGTCTGGACGCTGCTCGACGCGTGGGACACCCTGCGCGAGAAGGGCCCCCGTCGCGTCATGCCGATGACGGTGCCCATGCTCATGCCGAACGCGGCCGCGGGCAACCTGTCGCTGCACTTCAACGCCCGCGCGTTCGCGCGCACCGTCGCCTCGGCCTGCGCCTCGAGCACCGAGTCCATCGTCAACGCCGTGCAGCACATCCGCGACGGCCTCGCCGACGTCGTCATCGCCGGCGGTACCGAGTCGGCGATCCACCCGATCACCATCGCGTCGTTCGCGTCGATGCAGGCGCTGTCGAAGCGCAACGACTCCCCCGAGACCGCCTCGCGTCCGGCCAGCATCGACCGCGACGGCTTCGTCATGGGCGAGGGCGCCGGTGTGCTGATCCTCGAGACCGAGGAGCACGCCAAGGCGCGCGGGGCCAAGATCTACGCGTCGATCGTGGGCGGCGGCGTCACCGCCGACTCGTACCACATCACCGCGAACGACCCCGAGGGTCGCGGCGCCGCCCGTGCCGTGCGCATGGCTCTCGAGATGGCGGGCGCCTCGCCCGACGACGTCACCCACATCAACGCCCACGCCACCTCGACCCCCGTCGGCGATCCCAACGAGTACCAGGCGCTGCGCGCCGTCTTCGGGGAGCGGGTGGACGAGATCCCCGTGTCGGCGACCAAGGCCTCGACCGGTCACCTGCTCGGCGGGACCGGTGCCCTCGAGGCGATCTTCACGGTCCTGGCCCTGCAGAACAGGGTCGCCCCGCCCACGATCAACCTCACCGAGCAGGACCCTGAGGTCCCGTTCGCGCTGTCCGGCTCCACCGTCGAACTCGGCGCCGGAGACCAGCTCGCGATCAGCAACTCGTTCGGCTTCGGCGGTCACAACGCCGTCGTCGCCATCGCCTCGGTCTGAGCGCCCTCGAACGTACCGACGCCCCCTGGCATCCCTCCGACTGCGATCGGGGATGCCAGGGGGCGTCGGTGTTGTCGGACGGGCGATACGCGGTCCCGGTGCCGGGGGCGATCACCGACCTCCGGTAATGGCGCCTCGCGCGTCCGACGGCTCTGACGGGCTGCTCACCCCACTTTGTGCAGCCACACGATCTGCTGGTCGTCGCCGGCGTGACGGAACGGCTCGAGCTCCTCGTCCCAGGCCGAGCCGAGAGCGACGTCGAGCTCGCGCTGCAGCTCGAAGGCGTCTCCGGCAGCGACCTCCATGGCGTAACGCACGCGGTCCTCGCCGATGACGACGTTGCCGGACGCGTCGGTCTGGGCGTAGTGGATGCCGAGACCCGGCGTGTGCATCCACCGGCCGCCGTCGCTGCGCGGGGTGGGATCCTCGCTCACCTCGAACCGCAGGTGCTCCCATCCGCGGATGGCGCTCGCGAGGGCCGCGCCGGAGCCGACCGGGCCCTCCCAGTAGAACTCCGCGCGGCGGCTGCCCGTGAGGACGGGCTGATCGGTCCAGTCGAAGTTGACGGCACGACCGAGAGCGCGTCCCACCGCCCACTCCAGGTGGGGGCACAACGCGCGGGGCGCGGAGTGGATCAGGATCACTCCGCGCGAAGACGTGATCGCCATGGTTTCTCCTTCGTCAGGTACGTCTTCCCCTACGACCTGTGATGGAGCACGGCGAGTGTTCGGTTGTCCCGGCCATTATCGCCCGCGCATAACGAAATCACAACACTGTGATCCGGCGATGGCGGCCGCTCATCCGAACCATAGGGCCCAGTACAGGGCGAAGTTGCGATTGCCGTAGGCGGAGCAGGCGTCACCGGTGCCCCAACGGGCGGCGAGGGCCGCGGGGTTGGGCTGGTATGGCGTGTAGTTGTAGAGCGCGGCGGTGGCTTCGTTCGTGATCTGGACGTCGGTGCCGCCGCACGCCGGCTCGGGTGAGAACGCGATGTAATGCGTCCCCGGCTGGCGCATGAAATCCGAGGCGCTGTACGACTTGAGGTCGGTGGCACCCTGGGCGACCTGCTCGGCGAAGCCCGAGGCGCCCTGGTCGCAGGGTGCGTCGTCGGGGCAGCGCGCCCCCATCGCGGCTCCGAGCTGCTCATCGCTCGGCGCGCGCGCGGCGCGGCCCGACACGAGACTCTGCTCCTTCTGCAGCGTGACGAGCAGGACCTTGGCCGAGATGCCGCACGCGCGCTGCACGCGATCGATGAGCTCGGCAGCCGTTAGCTCTCCGCCGTCGAAACCGTCGCAGACGGTCTCGCCCGTGGCGGTCGAGACGACCGGTTCGCGCGGAGCGACCGTGAGGGTCAGGCGCGCGAGGCATCGGTCGGAGCGGCATTCGCCGACCTCATCGTCGAGGAACCTCTGGATCTGGGCGGCATCCATCGCATCGCCGTCGTAGAACGCCTCGTCGCTGATGAGGGTGCCCGGATCGAACCCCGAGAGATCGACCGCCTCGCGGCGGAGCTCGGTGTTCCACGCCGCGGTGAGCGAGAACAGCGGCGTGATCGCCAGGGCGATAAGAGCGACCAGGACGGTGGCCACCGCGCCGAAGGCGAGACGGCGGCGACGCAGCTGGCGCTGACGAGCGGTGCGGCGGCGCCGCGATCGAGTCTTCGCCACCCCTCGATCGTGCCGCACCGCGCTGACCGCACGCTGCACGTCCGTGACGTGGCGCGTGGGTCAGCGCGGTGCTGCCGGCGTGAGCCGGTCGATGCGACGGGAGGCTGGCCGTCAGCGGGGCGGGTCGCCCGGCGCGGGCGCGGCGGGCCGGCGCCGTTGCGGCGGGCCGGACGCGGGTCAGCTGCCGGGG